>JALUSH010000263.1 GCA_027016675.1 Thermodesulfovibrio sp. | reverse complement strand
TGCCAAATTATTTGTCACCCTTTATTATATAATCTTATGAATTTCTTCAAAGAACCTCAAATACCTGTGCTGCTGTTATTTATTCTTATCACATACACCAGAGGGCTATGTTTCTCCCTGGACCAGTTGGATACTGAATATTATTCCTACTACAGGATAACAAAGGATGCTCCGGTGAGATCTGAAATCGTGCTCTATCAACCTGTGGTTTTTACCAATATTAACAACAACGTATGCGATATCACATACTCCAGCACCACCTTTTCGACAGAAATAAGATATCATGAATATATAGAGGCTGAACCCGTTAATGAACAATCCGACGAAAACAATGAAGAGCGGTTTGTAATTCTTACCTCTTATCACAATAATGATACAGCAAAAAACCTGGTAGAACAATGGATTAAATACTATACAACAAAAGGGAGACGATCCTTTTCTATCTGGTTGAAACGTTCAGGGAAATATGTAGAACTTATAAAGGAGATCCTGAAAAGCAATGACCTGCCTGAAGACCTTGTATATCTGCCCCTGATCGAAAGTGGATTCAGAACAGAGGCACGCTCACCATCAGATGCTGTAGGGCCATGGCAATTTATTAAAAGCACAGCACAACGGTATGGTCTCAAGATCAACTACTGGATAGATGAAAGAAGAGACCCTGTAAAATCAACAAAGGCTGCTTCCGAGTATCTAAAAGATCTTTACAATATTTTTCAATCTTGGCCTCTGACACTGGCAGCATACAATGCTGGTGAGGGCGCTGTAATAAGGGCATTGAGAAAGACAAAGACTGATGATTACTGGCGAATTGTCCGTACCCGTTATCTGAAAAAAGAGACGCGCCGATATGTATCAAAGTTCATAGCCGCTGGAATTATAGCATCTGACCCTGCAAAGTACGGCTTTTCAGAGATTGACTATCACCTGCCTCTGAAATTTGATGAGGTGAAGATCAAAGGGCCTTCTGCCTTGTCCTTTATTGCAAAATGCTCTAAAGCCTCAACACGAACAATCAAAGAGTTGAATCCTGAAATAAAAAGATGGTGCACTCCTCCTGATGAAAAGGAGTACATAATCAGGATTCCCCAGGGAAAGAAGGAAGAGTTTCTTAGGTGTTACAACAATGCAAGACCTGCTGAGCGAATGCCCAAAATACCATATATAATCAAGAAAGGCGATACCATCTATGATATTGCAAAAAAATACAGGGTCAGAAGAAAAGAAATCTTTGCACTTAACAAAGGGATAAATCCCAGAAGACTCAGGCCGGGTAAGATCCTCTACCTACCACCAGAATAATTACGTCACTTCATCAATAGCCTCAGCTATTATCTGCAGCATTCTTGTCAGTTCAATTTCAGTGATGCACAAAGGTGGCATTATCACTATTACATTGCCCAGTGGTCTAATAAGGAGTCCCTTCTCTCTTGCCTTTTCACATACCCTGTAGCCCATTTTCTTCTCATAGGGATAGGCCCTTTTTGTCTCTTTATCCTCCACAAGCTCTACCCCGCCTATAAGGCCTATACCCCTGGTGTCACCTACATGATGGAGCCCCTCTATCTCAACAAACCAGCTCTTGAGGAGTTCTTCCTTTTGCTTTACAGATGCGAGGAGGTCGTCTTTTTCAAAGAGCTCAAAGGAGGCAATCGCTGCAGCACAGGCAAGGGGATTACCTGTATAGGAGTGGCCATGAAAAAAGGTCTTCAGCTCTTTAAACTCTCCAAGAAAGGCAGAGTACACCTCCTCTGTTGTCACTGTTACAGCAAGGGGCAGATACCCCCCTGTAATACCCTTTGAAAGGCAGAGAAAATCAGGCACCACACCTTCATGCTCACAGGCAAACATTCTTCCTGTTCGTCCGAAGCCCACTGCAACCTCATCAGCAATCAACAGCACACCATACTTTCTTGCCAGCTCTGAAACACCCTTCAGGTATCCAGCAGGAAATACTATCATCCCTCCCGCACCCTGCACCATGGGCTCAATAATAATAGCAGCTATCTTTTCATGGTGTTTTTTCAGGATATTGTCCATCCTTTCCAGACAGGCCAGTCCACAATCCCTGCTATTCAGTCCTAATTCACATCGGTAACAATAGGGTGAGGGAGCCTTGTATGTCTTAAAAAGCAAGGGGCTGAATGTTTCATGAAAAAGCTCGATACCTCCTACACTTACAGCACCAATTGTATCTCCGTGATAGGCGTTGTTTAGACACAAAAAGGTGTTCCTGCTGCTTTCGCCCTTATGCTGCCAGTACTGAAAGGCCATCTTCAGGGCAACCTCAACAGAAGTTGAACCATTATCTGAATAAAACACCTTATTAAGCCCCTCTGGTGTGATGCTGATAAGCCTTTCAGCAAGCTCTATGGATGGTACATTGCCGAGACCAAGAAGTGTTGAATGGGATATCCTGTCAAGCTGTGCCTTAATGGCCTCATCTATCTCTTTTCTTCTATGCCCATGTATATTCACCCAGATGGAAGCCACCCCATCCAGATACCATCTGCCATAGATGTCTTTTAAAAATACCCCCCTGCCCTCCTCTATAATAACAGGCGGATTCTCTTCCCATTCCTTCATCTGAGTAAAGGGATGCCAGATGAATCTCCTGTCTGCCTCTTCTAAGGTCTTATTCCGGCTCAATCTTATACTCATGGGAGGATATTCTATTTCAATTCATTATACCAGTCCTTGAATGCCCTTAATTCAGAATAATCATAAAGGGTGGACATGGCCTTACTGTCTGTGGGAAGGCCTGCCTCTTCAATGGCAGCAATGGGATTTAACCCACCCACTATAACCATTCCCACCTTATCAATTCCCACAGGCATCTCATAAAGAGCTGTATTGGGCTGTCCAATGGATAATATACCACCAATGCCTTTGGTCTTTAACTCTTCAGCAAGCTCAATAGCCCTTTCATAGCAGACAACGGGTATCTCCCTGAAGCTTGCCAGAACCCTTCCATCTCCGTTCTTTACTGCATGTGTTACATCGGTCATTTTTCCACGGATAAAGACCTCCAGAGGATCAAGTGAGGAACCCTCATAGCTTATCAGTGCTACAAACCGTGTGGGTTTTTTCTTATATATCTCAAGGACACCTCCAAACCTTGAAGACACAGGAATGCCTTCCTTCAGGAATATACCATTTATGGTAACACTACATACTGTTGCAATAGCCACCTTGCCCTCGGGAACAAGGGTATCACCAATCTTGTCTCCTTCATCAAGTATAGCAATCCTGTCACTCATCACAAAGGGTGATGAAAAAACACGTTTCATTATTCTCATGGCATCCTTCAGATCAGACTTTCTAATAAATGAAACATTCACTATCACTTCACCCTTCATACCCATCACATCAAAATTGGTCAGATAAGACAGGGTGTCAATACGGCTTATTACAAATCCCACCTTTTCAGGCACAAGAGAGTTTGCAAGCTCAACCTTGCCCTTTTCAGTAATCTTTCTTCCTTCCCTGCCAAATGACTCTGTAAGACCCCGTTCATCAAGGATTCTCAAATGATATCTTACAGTCCTCTCTGAGAGATTCACTCCATAGAGCCTTAGCTCCCGCGAAATCTCTCTTGACCCTATTATTCTGTCCTGATGGGCATTGAGAACCTTCAGTATTGCCATAAGTGTTTTATTCATGACCACCTCCTTAATGATGACAAATTTTAACATTTCCTTAACATCTATTTCACCATATATTACACCAGTAATACACCAAAAATGCTTAAAAAAATTAACCACTTACACCAATTTGTATCTTTTTGCTTGACAAATACAACATATTGTGCTTTAATATACCGAAACCACAACTTATAGGGTACAAACAAATAACAGGAGTGAGACAATTCTAATGGATTGTAAGGGTGTAGGTAACTGGTTCAACTGTCTTCGTTGTCCCTATTTATGCACCCGGTCATGTCCTTTAGAAGATGAGAATGCCTTTCAGAGGTTTATCCAGTATATTAACGAACAAAATACAACAGCAGATCCTGATGATTTTAATGAGCAGGTTAAAAATCAAATAAATTAGAGAGGGAGGAGTACTATGGAATCAACCCCTGTGAAGCTGAAACTATCGGAGAATGCCCTTAAGGTACTTCAGAGGAGGTATCTCAAGAAAAACGAGGAGGGCAGGGTAATCGAGGCACCAGAGGATCTATTCAGAAGGGTTGCAAGGGCAATAGCTCAGGCAGACCTGAACTATGGGCATTCACCTCAGGAGGTTGCTGCTGTGGAAGAAGAGTTTTATCAGATGATGACACAATTGGAGTTTTTACCAAATAGTCCCACACTGATGAATGCAGGCAGAAGACTGGGACAACTCAGTGCCTGTTTTGTACTGCCTGTGGATGACTCAATGGAAAGTATCTTTGAGGCAGTTAAGAATGCTGCTATTATCCATAAATCAGGTGGTGGCACTGGTTTTAGCTTCTCCCGTTTAAGACCAAATGGTGATGTGGTGGGCTCCACAAAGGGAATTTCCTCTGGCCCCATATCCTTTATGACCGTCTTCGACACTGCCACAGAGGCTGTAAAACAGGGTGGTACCAGAAGGGGTGCCAATATGGGTATTTTGAGAGTAGATCATCCTGATATACTTGAATTCATAACCTGCAAAGACAACAATAGCAAACTCAACAATTTCAACATCTCGGTAGCCCTTACTGAGGAGTTCATGAAAAAGGTTGAAGAAGACGGAGAGTATAAACTTATAAACCCACGCACAGGCAGGATTGTAAAAACCCTGAGGGCACGTGATGTATTCGATCAGATTATAAAGCACGCCTGGGGTAATGGTGAGCCAGGCATAGTATTTCTTGACAGGATCAATAAATCAAACCCCACACCTCAGCTTGGTGAAATAGAAAGCACCAACCCCTGTGGTGAGCAACCTCTTCTACCTTATGAATCCTGTAACCTTGGTTCCATAAATCTTGCCAAGATGGTCCGTGATAGTGGAATTGACTGGGAACGGCTCAGAAAGACAACACACAGGGCAGTACATTTTCTTGACAATGTTATAGATGTAAATAAATACCCTCTGAAGCAAATCGAGGAGATGACACGTGCAAACCGCAAGATAGGACTCGGAGTAATGGGATGGGCAGACATGCTCATACAGCTTGGTATACCCTACAACTCAGAGGATGCCCTGAGACTGGCTGAAGAGGTTATGGGCTTTATATCAACAGAGGGGAGAAAGGCATCTGAATCCCTTGCAGAAGAAAGAGGCGTATTCCCTAATTATGAAAAAAGCATCTTTGCAGGAACCGTAAGGGTAAGGAATGCCACTATAACCACTATTGCACCCACAGGCACCCTGAGTATAATAGCAGGATGTTCCTCTGGAATTGAACCACTCTTTGCTGTATCCTTTGTCAGAAATGTCCTTGAAGGAACAAAGCTCCTTGAGATTAATCCCCACTTTGAAAGAATCGCCAGAGAAAGGGGTTTTTACAGCAGGGAATTGATGGAAAGGATTGCTGAGACAGGCTCTGTGCATGATATTGAGGAGGTCCCGGATGATGTAAAACGGGTCTTTGTCACTGCCCATGATATTACCCCAGAGGATCATATAAGAATGCAGGCTGCATTCCAGAAATATGTGGATAATGCGGTGAGCAAGACCGTCAATTTCCCCAACTCTGCTACACCAGAGGATGTAAAGAAGGTCTATCTTCTTGCATATAAACTGGGTTGTAAGGGTGTTACTGTTTATCGTGATGGTTCAAGGGAAGAGCAGGTTCTCAGTAAAGGTACTGCCAAGAAGAATGACGAGGGAATAGCTGTTCCAGCCACTGAGATGCCCAGTGGTAAGATCAGTCCAAGGAAGAGACCAGAGGTGATAAAGGGTACAACAAGACAGATGCAGACTGGCTGTGGCAACCTCTATGTAACAGTCAACGAGGATGAAATGGGCAATCCCTTTGAGGTGTTCAATCATATCGGCAAGGCAGGAGGGTGTGCATCCAGTCAGTCTGAGGCAATCGGCAGGCTTGTATCACTTGCTTTAAGGTCGAATATAGCACCTGAGGAGATTATAAAACAGCTAAAGGGTATATCCTGTCACCAGCATGCATGGTCAAGCACAGGCAAGATATCATCCTGTGCTGATGCTATTGCAAAGGCCCTTGAACTCTATATGACAAGGGGAAATGGAAATGGCAGGAAACAGGTGGATGTGGTAATGAGGATAGGAGCATGTCCAGAATGTGGTGGTCCAGTGGAGCATGAAGGTGGCTGCGCTGTCTGTCGTAACTGTGGGCATACAAAGTGTGGATAAACTCATTGAGAAAAAATCATTATCAGAAAAGGGTAGTGGGTGTTAATTTTTCGTCTCATTCTCGATGGACATCCCTGTCCATCTCCGAGGTAAGCAATCGGATTCACCTCCTGTGAAGCCTGAAGATTGCTTAAAACCGCTCAAAATTAACACCCACTACCCTGTAGAAAGATGGTCTAATAAAGAAGATTGATTGAAAGGAGACCTGGATGGACAACAATGGTAGAGGCAATATAAAGACAAGAACTGCGTCAGGTAGTGAATCAATAAACCAATACAATCGTCCGCCATGGGATGAATACTTTCTTGAGATAGCCCGGGTGGTATCAAGTCGTTCCACCTGTTTGAGACGGAGATATGGTGCAGTAATAGTAAAGGACAATGTAATTGTAAGCACTGGCTACAACGGCTCACCAAGAGGTGCTGTAAACTGTATAGATTCAGGTATCTGCAAACGAAAGGAACTGAATGTACCTCCGGGTGAGCGATATGAACTGTGTGTGGCAGTGCATGCAGAGCAGAATGCCATTGTAAATGGTCCACCGGAACGAATGAAGGACGCCACAATCTATGTTGCAGGTTTCGAGGCTGACGGAGCAGTGGCTGATGCAAGACCATGTCTTCTCTGCAGGAGGATGATCCGGAATGCCCAGATATCCAGGGTGGTCTATCTTAACAAGTCAGGTGAGATTATTATAATAGATGATGTATCTGAACTTGACCAGATAGAGAGTGTAAAAAGCTAAATATTTAAATAGAGGAGTTCCGCTATGTCACTTAAAATACTCCTCATAGAGGATGACAACAATATAAGGTTTCTTCTTGAGCAGTATTTAAAAGACCTGGGCCATGTTGTTTACTCTTTTGTGAATGCTGATGCGGCATCAAAGTTCTGCAGGTGCCTCAACGGCTCTTCCTGTGCAGATATTATTATAACTGACAACCACCTGCCTGGCACCAAAGGACTGGAGCACATTGAATGTCTACTGAAGAAAGGCTGCAATAGCAGGATTCAAAATATTGCCATTGCCTCGGGTAGCTGGTCTATTGAAGAATTTAACAAGGCAATGAATCTGGGGTGCAAGGTGCTACAGAAACCTTTTCATCTACATGAGCTCCGCTTATGGATAGAAGAATGTAATAAAGCAATGCAATCAGCATCTGAAAAGAAGACAGAACCACTAAACACATAGCTTGTAACCTTGCTGCAATCCTGATAAAAAACTCCATTACATGGGGAAATATTTCCTCATTTTGTATCATTTCATGACAACAAATGACCATATTTTGACCACCCATAATCATTCTGAACAAACTATATATGCTTATTTCAGCGTTTTTGTAGTCCAATCTTCACTTTTCACTTTTTAATAACTGATTATTGTGGTGTTTTCTTGGTTTTTCTCCCATTTCATGTATTAAACAGTCATTATTATTGATTTCAAAAAATTATCTCCCAACTGGTATAAATTATGCTAATACGTTTATTAGAAAGGAGAGAGCATGGCTGAACTAAAACAGCAGGATCATTCACAGGCATGGTGGGCAGAGATTGAAGAACTCACAGTACGAGATAGCAGTTTAAACTGGTGCTGCAAACTGATTCTGGAAGGTGGTTTTGAGGAATTTATACAGAACGAGATCGGAATCTATGTGGGGCTGCGGTTCAGGGCAAACTACTGTCCTCATTGTGGGAAGCTTCTGAAAGAAGCACCATCGGTCTTTTCAAAGGCATGCTGCTGGCTTTTCAGGGATCTGGGACTCGAGGGAATGCAGTATGAGGAAAAGGTAACTGATGATGAGGGCAGGGTAAATGTGGTTCTGCATCGGCTATTCATGAGATACTGCTTCCACTGTGGCTCACCCATTAAACATGGCCAGGATGGACAAGGTGAATGTCCTGAGGATGGGAATCTCTGCTGTAGTGGTGGCTGTGAATGACAGGGCAAACCAGCAGTGAGGATCATAATTCTCCCTTGAAGGAGATATACTTGATGTATGCACTAAAGAAGGTTTTTAATTTTCCTTCAAAGGCAAAAGCAGAGATATTCTCTGAGGTAGTATCACCTTATGGAAATGCGTGGTGCTTTGGTTGCCATGTGGTCTTTACTGCCAGGCTTGATTTTATAACCTGGCGAAAGATTATAAATCTTTTTAAACTGGTATCTACAGAAGAGTGTCCTGATATTTATACTATTTCAAAAAAATCAAAACTGAAACTCTATACACAGCGAAGAGTTGAGGAGCACTAATCGGCTCATCTTGATAGATTTGTATTCCTCTTAAAATCCTTTCATTATTTTTATATTTATCAAAAATGCATGATTTTGACGAAAAAATATGTTAAAATACCAAAATACGACCATGAAACTAAAAATCTTGATTGCAGAAGATAATCAGCTTATCCAGCAACTCTTTGAGGACGGACTACCATCCACAGTATTTGAAAAGAGCTTTGTAAAGGATGGCAAGGAGGCACTTAAGGCTTATCTGGAATGGAAACCAGACATAATAATATTGGATTATATGCTTCCTGTCATGAATGGACTAAAGGTTTTGCAGGAGATACGGAAGACCTACAATGATTCATCTACAGTTATAATAATGTCAACCTTTATGGATACAACAGAATACAAAAAGCGATGTGCTGTACTTGGTATCCAGGCATTCCTGCCCAAGCCCTTTCGGATTAGAGATCTTATCAATCTTATAATAGAACACTACAGAAGCAATGATGAGGAGATCGCCATAATGCTTGAAGAAAGGCTCAGGAGAAAGAATTGATAGGATCAGTCGTTTATAAAGGAACAGATAAGGTTATATCTCTCAATCAATGAGAGTTCAAAATAAAAAGCACTGTCCATGAGTATTCTTATAATCTCTCTTATCTTTTCCTTATCCCTTAGCATTGCCTGCACCTTTTATAATCGATCTACAAATATTTATGCAATATTTGTACCAACATATAAATCCGCTATTTTAGTGCCTATCTGAATAATTTCTGTTCTCAAATGGGTCAACATTTCCCACAGTGGGTAATAAGGTATCATCTTTTACATTATTAAATCAACCCTGATAGTGCCATTGCCTCTGCCCTTCCCTTTGGAAACTGACTCTTTAAAACACCTCTTCTATAAAGTCCACAACCAAGTATATCCTCATTGTATCGGATTATCACATAACCATCCTGCACAGCATCTACTTTTATCTCTATTCTGCCGTGCGTTAACAACTGAAGGGTCTCATCCCTGTCAAGCACAATAGTATTTTTTGTTGCCTTATATGCTATAAGCTGCAGTGCATAGGTGGTGGGTTTGAAGATATGTCTGTTTAATTTCCTTATTATCCTTATACCAGGATACTCTATCCTTTTTAGACATAGGATAGCAGGGTTCATGGTGGCTGAACACATCCATATACTCTTACGGCTTTCAAAAAAACTGTATCCCCTGAAGAGCTCAGGTGAAATACCAAAGCGCTCAAAAAAATAATCCTCTACCACCCTGCCATCTATCCTGACAAGCATGGAGAGATTATATCAGGTCTGCCACCTTTTTATTCAACTCCCTGAGGATTTCTTCAAGGTCAAGATTCTTCTCTTTCGCCATACGTTGTACTGTCCAGAAGAGACTACTGTCTATCCCGCAGCCACAGAGACCCAATTCCATGAGATAATCCGTCAATTCAGGATAGTTCTTCATGATCTCATGAATCTTTGTCTCTGCTCTTATTTCTTCCATTCTCTCTTTCCTCAGATAAAAATAAAGAGGGGCTTTTTAAAAAGCCCCTCTTTTTAAAAAACTCTATTTACCCTTTTTTAACTGCTTCTTCAGCTTCTCCACCTCTTTCTTGAGTTTTTTCAGTGTCTTGTTGACCTTGGCAAAGTTATACCACTGCTCACCATTAGGTGCCTCAACAGGATAGTCATTATAATGAGAACCCCATACTCTCCAGGACTCATCCCAGTTTGCTGGGTCTTTGAAACCAAGCAGTCTCAATTCAAGATATGTAAGAGTAGAACGGGTACCTGTCTGGCAGTAGCCAATGGTCCTTTTGTTCTTGTCAAGCTTTGCAAATGCCTTTGACACAGCATCAGGGTCAAGCACAGGGATTGGTTTTTTCTTACCTGTCTTGGGATCTTTCACCTTCGGAAGTGTATCAATGTGGGACACATTAATGGTCACATTAGGCACATGACCACATCTGAGGGCACGGCAGTCTTTTCCAACAAACTCCTTGTGGGTTCTTGAGTCAATGAGCTGAACGTTCTTGACCTTACCCTTGGCAATTGCAAGTATCTCATCAGTCTCTGCGTATCTGCTCTTCACTACCTTTGCCTTGAAGGTCTTTGGTGCCTTTTTCACAGGTTTCTTATCCAATCTGTATCCAGCCTTTCTCCAGGCATCAATCCCACCATTAAGTACATGCACCTTGTCATGGCCCAGATATTCCAGGGTCCAGAATCCTACAGTGGCATCAGGCAGGTCTTTTATATCACCATAATAAAAAACTACGTGAGTATCATTGCCTATTCCTACCTTGCCAAGGAACTTTTCATACCATGAAACATCCCTGAAGAGCCTTGCTGAGGGGTCCCTGAGGGCCTTCTTACAACGCTTTCCAAGACTGATTGCACCCGGTATGTGGCCTGCAATATACTTTTTGAGGTCCCTGCAGTCCACAACTACCCAGTTGGGCTTGTCAATGTTCTTCTTTACCTGCTCGGGTGTTACAAGAAGATCAGGATTTGCCCAGTTAGCAGCCTGAACCAGTCCTGCAGAACTCAGCAGAAAAAGCCCCACTATCAGGATTGAGAGTAATCCTTTCTTCATACGTTACCTCCCTTTTTGAGATTTTTTCTACCCCCACCATGAGGGTAAATTTTTATACATTCATAAAAGCAAGTTATATACCACAAAAATTCTCTGAAATCAGGTCAAATGAGGGCATTATTTGGCCTTAAATGGACAAAGGCATAAGATGAACTGTCCCATTCTGGCCAGAAACCATTCACCATTCTTAATCTGAAATCATACCTATCCAAAACCCGCAGAAATAAGGCAGGGCACCTCATAAAATAAGGCAATCCACAGGATTACTCAATATAGTAGGCAATCTGTTTTCCAATGCCATTGTACAGAACACGTAAAGAACAAATTCTACAGGCAGAGAGGTGGTGAAGAAGGCCATGTAGCAATACCAACTGTAACATACACCATGAAACCTCCTCTCACACCTTAGGTCTGAAAGGCTCGGTCATATAATATTGCATCAATGCCCTGATGAACCACCTCTCGGCCCTTAGTTTCATAATGAACGTTCTTCTTTTTCAAAGGTGTGGGCCTTATTTTTCTTCGGCACCTTGCCTTATCTACTTACATGAAATTTTTTGGACATCAGTGATCTGAAGTCTTAAATTAATTCCATTCTGTTATAATCTCAATATGAGCAGCTTTATCTCCGTGGTGGTACCAAACTACAATGGTTCCAGTACTATAAGGGAGTGTCTCAGGGCGATCTTCTCTTCTGAATATGATAATTATGAGGTCATCGTGGTTGATGACTGTTCTACCGATGACTCACTTGATATAATTCTCGAGTTTCCCTGCAAGATTATTCAACTTAAAAACCATTCAGGTGCATCCTCTGCACGTAACAGGGGAGCTGATGAAGCACAGGGTGATATTCTTTTTTTCACAGACTCAGATTGTCTCCTTTTGCCTGATACTCTGAAAAGAGTGGATGAATTTATCCGCCAACAGGGCAGGGGGATAATAGTAGGTGGAACCTATACAAGGCTCTCCTATGATAGAAGATTCTTCAGCGATTTTCAGTCGGTCTTTATCAATTACTCTGAAACAAAGCATCCCCTTTCCCCTGATTATATCCCTACCCATGCCATGGCTATCTATAAAAACGACTTTATAACCACAGGAGGATTCAGGGAGGACTTTTTACCCATTCTGGAGGATGTGGAGTTTTCTCACCGTGCAAAACGACAGGGATACAGGCTTGCCATCAATCCAGAGATACAGGTGCAGCATATATTCAACTACTCTTTGCGGGGTTCTTTATATAACGCCTATAGAAAATCAACCTACTGGACAGCTTATTCCATTGAAAACAGGGATATCCTGGCTGATTCTGGAACAGCCTCTATAGAACTGAAGGCGGATGTAATCTCCCTTTTTCTCCTGATACTTCTTGTTCTTCTGTGGATACCCACAAGGTGGCCACTCCTGCTCTATACTGCAACAGGAACTTATTTCCTGAATCTATTGATAAACTGCAGGCTCTTCAGGGCATTTTATGAAGCTGGCGGTATGCTTTTTGCTATACTTTCAGTGTTATACTATACAACGCTTTACTCATTTACAGTAGGAGCAGGTGCAATAGCTGGAATACTTAAATATTACCAGAATTCATTACTGTCCAAAAAGATTCTATAAGAAAAAAGAGGAACAGCAGGGTGCCGAAGAAAAATAAGGCCCAGACCTTTGAAAAACAGGGCATTCTATATTGATTATGAGCAATGTTTTCATAAAAAAACAATCAATACAAAAAAATCAGGTTGTAATCTGGTTTGGTCCCGTGGATTGCCTTATTTTTATGAGGTGCCCTGTCTTGTTTCTATACATTTTGGACAGGTTTGACCAGAATTCAAAAACAGTAAAGAAGTGATATAAATGAACTACTCCCCCTTTCGTCACATTGGATCAATAGCATTAAAAAACAGACCCATTCAGCTAACATTCTTTCTGACCAGCAGATGTAATGCCAGATGCAAATTCTGTTTTTACCTGTCACGCAATGATAGCAAAGAAGATAAAGAAGAACTATCACTTGATGAGATAACACGGATATCCTCTTCACTTGGGCAGATCCTCTGGCTTGCATTCTCAGGTGGTGAGATCTTCCTGCGGGATGATCTTGTTCAGATAACAGAGATATTTTATAAAAAAAACAGACCTGCCATCATTCTTCTACCAACGAATGGACTTCTACCTGAGTTAATAACAGAACGAACAGGGACGATCCTTGCTCAATGTCCAAAGAGTACGATTGTTGTTAAACTATCCCTTGATGGTACCGAGGCAGTCCACGATGAAATAAGGGGTGTAGAAGGGTCATTCCAGAAAACACTGGAAACATATAATAAATTGAAAGGACTGTTAGAGAGATATCCGAATTTTGAGCTGGGGATTAATTCTGTCTTCACAGCAGCCAATCAGGACTGCATGGAAGAGCTAATCGAATTTGTAAATACGTTGAAAGGCATAAGAACCCACACGGTATCACTAATAAGGGGCGAAGGTAGTGATTATACACTGAAGGAGATCGATGTTGAAAGGTATTGGAAGACAATAAAAATACTCGAAACCAATCTCAGAAAAAAGCTGTCAAACACCTATAAATTCAGGGGAGCACGTCTGAAGGCAGCCCAGGATATTATCCAGCGCCGCCTCATATATAAAACCCTGATCGAAAAGAAGCCCTTAATCCCCTGTTATGCTGGCAGATTGACCCTTGTCCTTACAGAGGATGGCCGTGTTTATCCCTGCGAATCCTTCAGAAACTGCATGGGAAATGTAAGGGATGCTGGTTACGATCTGAAAAAGATACTTCGCAGTAGCACTGCCCGCAAGGTAATAGATGCCATTAAAGAAAAGCAGTGCTACTGTACCCATGAGTGTTATATGATGATAAACATCCTCTTCAATCCTCTCATTTATCCATCCCTTTTAAGAGAGTATCTCCTGCTTTGAGCTACCCAACCTACAGCACTATCAACCTGTCTGCATCATGAATCATAACAGCATTATTGTACTGGCTTCCACATATAACATCACTGCTTAATCCTTCTGTATTTGCACCCACATGTTTTGCACTGTGGTCACAAAAGCTCATTGAAACACCTTGCTCCTTACAGAGTTCACTAAGCTCGGGTTTTTCCAGTAATCTGGTGCCTGAATCCATTGTAAATATAATAACCTCATGTCCCTTACGAAGTGCAGCCCTGGCAATACCCACGATATCTTCAAGGTGTTTGTCCGTATTCACAAGAATTCCGAGTTTCATACTATATCTGCCTCCTCAATGATTAATCTGTTTATCAGTTCTTTCTGATATAAAAGACAAAGACACCTCCGTCCTCTTTACTGGATATGAGTTCATGACCAAGCCTCTTCAGGAGTGCAGGGATATCTGATGCTGAGCCCGGGTCTGTTGCTGTCACCTCAAGCACCTCGCCTGATGATAACTCATCAAGGGCCTTCTTGGTCTTTAAAACTGGCATTGGACAATTCATACCTCTTGCATCCACTGTCCTGTCCACTTTGATTTCAGACATAATACATCCTCCTTGGTTTCAATATATTCTGCTTCAAAATGAAGCTATTTGAATTCACCATACTCCTCTATAACATCATTAATCAATCCCTCAAGTAGCCTCTCCACAGCCTCCAGGACATCTCTATCCTTGCTGTCTTTCCAGATAAGTCTTCTGTAGGATAGGTACACCCTGTTTTCATTATCAGGAAGTGTATAGACCATGATCTGGTAGGGACAGAAGGAGATAAAGTGCGGGTTGCGTTCCAGCATATTTCTTGATATCACAGCACTACAGAATTCCATAACCTTTGCCTGCCCGTATATCCGTTTAGTCCTGTTAAGTGCCTTACCCGTTCTGTCAAGCATCTCACCAACATGGGAAACACTGGATACCACAAGACCTCTGTCATTCAGGGCCATCTTCAGATCCTCCCATACTTCATCAAAGGTACCATTTACGCTCTTTATAACCACAGGTTCTCTGCACAATGCATACTCATCTTTAACAGATGTGTCCAGGCTGGCACACCCAGCTACAGATAGAAGCATAATGGATAAAAATAGCATTCCAATCTTTATTTTGGAGGCATTCATTATAGACTCCTCATCAGTCTCCATTGCAAAAACCTTGCCCCTGCAATCGCACCAATGAGAATAAAACTCATTGTAAGGATACTACCTGCAGACAGTGTTGAAAATCCACTCAATCCCTGCCCGATATTGCACCCCAGGGCAAGTACGGCTCCGAAACCCATCAAGAGTCCACCGATAAGATTGTACTTGAATTGTTCCAGTGGTGGTGCAACCCAGTTGAAGGTTCTGCTTATAATAGAGGCGATAAAAGAACCAAATATGACACCAAATACCGTGGCTATGGCAAAGTTTATCGACTCTCCAGTCCAGAGTATTATGTATCTGAATGTCTGAGCATCAGCAAGTGCAAAGGTAAGGCTCTTTGGCCTCCACATCTGCAGTAAAGTAGGGTCATCAGGTCCGGTAAATGAGAAGGAGTCCACCACAGGTATGGTTTTAAAGGCCACTCCATTAAGCCACCAGGCAAAAACAATTGTAAGACCAATAGCCACACCTGATAGTGGCCACTTCCAGCTCCACCATTCTGACCCCTTTGGAGCCCTGAGCATAAAGACAAGGAGGGCAACCTCAATTATGCCAAGAATAAGCCATGCAGGAACAGAACCTACTATATCCGGGATATACTGGCTCTTAAAATCAAGTGTAAGCTTATTGAAATAGTCCACCCTCAACTTGGCAGTAATACCCCACAGTGTTGCTCCAGAAGAAAAGATAAAGGCCATTACACTGACCAGACCTCCAAGATTACCTTCTGCTGTTCGCACAAGAATCCTGCTTGCACAACCTCCAGCATAAACAATTCCCACTCCAAATATAAAACCACCCACAATATAACTCAACCATGTAAAGGGTGATGATATATAGATACTATAATTTATATCAACGTAGCCAAGCTTATAAAGTATCTGTGTACCAAGTATAGCAACAAACAGGGCCATTGCATATGATCTTGACTGTGTTAAATCACCTGTGGTAACAATGCTGTGACATGCAGCAGCTATACAGAACTTTGATCTCTGAACAACAGCTCCCATCAGTCCTCCGATTATAAAGCCACCAATAATAACCGTGCTCCTTATGGAGCTCTTGATTACCTCGAGCTCTTCATCAGATAATGTGTCCAGATTAAGGTCTCCGTATCCCTTGATCTTCATGATAAGGTAGATCACCCACAAAAAGCCTGCTATAACCAGTACGATAATGAAACCTTCCCGTGCCTTCTCTGACATTCCCTTTCCTCCTTAAAATTTTTATATCTATTAGAAGCTCAAATCTTAACCATAATGAGCATTTTTTATGCCAGATAAATTCACAAATAATCGGGCATTTTCAGGTAGTTGATGTTCAAAAACGAACAAAACTAAATCGGAGAACTGTTCTTTACTGTACACTTAATAATCACATGAAGATGGTATCTAAAGTAGACATTCTGGCTTTCTATTGATTTATGAGAGAAAAACAAATTTTAGGGGCTCAGGCTTTAAAGCAGTTTGTACTTAACCATCTTTGTACGAAGCTGTCTCCTCGTGATGCCCAGCCTTCTTGCTGCACGGGTCTGATTCCAGTCTTCAGCATCCAGGGCATTGATGATAGCAAGCCTCTCTATTTCTGAAAGAGTCAATCCTGAGAGGTCTTTTATCTCCCTCTTTGTAGAATCAGAATCCTCTAACACAAGCGAGGCAATCTTTCTGGGAAGGTCGTCCAGGACAATGGTTTCAAACTTTGTTAACACCACTGACCGCTCGATAATGTTTTCCAGTTCCCTGATATTACCTGGCCAGGAATATTTCATCAATGCATCCATCACCCTCTGCTCCACTGTACTGATAAACTTCTGGTTCTCTTCTGCATACTTACGGAGAAAGTATTCAACAAGCAAGGGAATATCCTCTTTGCGTTCTTTCAGCGGCGGCATCTTGATGGGAATCACATTAAGACGATAAAACAGGTCTTCTCTGAATCTGCCGGCATCAACCTCTTCTTCAAGATTCTTGTTTGTTGCTGCGATAATACGACAATCTGACTTTACAGGCCTTGTACCCCCGATCCTGTAGAATTCCCTCTCCTGTATGAATCGCAACAGTTTTATCTGCATATTCAGGGACATCTCTCCAATTTCGTCAAGAAAAAGGGTCCCTCTATCTGCTACCTCAACCTTTCCTTTCTCCTGACCCAGAGCACCTGTATAGGCACCTGCCTCGTGTCCGAAAAGCTCATTCTCGATCAAATCTGCTGGAATAGCTGCACAGTTTATTGCTATAAAAGGGAAATCCCTTCTTGAAGAGGCTTTATGGATTGCCCTTGCAACAAGCTCTTTACCTGTTCCAGACTCCCCTGATATCAGGATGTTTGCACGGCTATTGCTCACAACCTCTATGGTAGCCAGGATATCCTGAATTGCCTTGCTTTTCCCGATTATTCCATATTGCTGTTCTCTATGAATCGAGAGTGTCTCTTTTGTCAGACTCTGACAGTGAAGCAAAGTATGCCTGACAATGGCAAGCATCTCTTCAAGGTCAACAGGTTTGGTTAGATAATTGGCTGCTCCCGATTTCATTGCCTCTACTGCATTCTCTATGCTTCCATGTGCTGTAATAATGATAACAGGTATTTCAGGATTTTTCTGTTTAATCCACTTGAGGACCTCAAGCCCAGACCTTCCAGGAAGTCGCATGTCTGATAAAACAAGGCTGAACCCCCCATCTGTAAATCGGGATGTAGCCTCCTCAAAGTTCCTTGCTGTCTCTACCTGAAAGCCCTCCTTGGTGAGAAACCTGTTCAGCATCCTCAGTATATTTCTCTCGTCATCTACTATTAGTATCTTCTCCATTGGCATCTCCTGTCTCTCAAAGCTTTGTTCTTGACCCTGTCCAGACCTTAGGACCTAATATGAGTTTTCACCCTTTCTCTCCACATGTGCAACTATTAAATCTGAATTACTCTGTAATGGCAGTTTTATAAGGAAATAGGCACCCTTTTCAGATTTTAAGAGTTCAATTTCACCGTGATGGGCAAGTATTATCTTGTAAACAGTGGCAAGTCCCAACCCGCTTCCATCGCTCTTTGTAGTAAAAAAAGGTTGAAACACCCTGGAGGCAATCTCCTCTTCAATACCAGGTCCATTATCTTTCACATGAATCTCCAGCCATCTGTCTGAAATGTTGAACCATACTTCTATTTTACCTCCTTCTTTCATGGCCTGAATGGCATTAATAAAGAGATTCATGAAAACCTGTTTCATCAGGGCAGGATCAACCATTACCAGAGGGAGCTGGATATTCCGCTCATATTCAACAAACACCCCTGACTCCTCAAGGTCGGGCTCTAACAATTCTGTAACTTTATCAAGCACATCCACAATGTTACATAATACTGGAGATGGCGCAGGGAGTCTCGCAAAGCGAAGGAAATTATCAGCCATCATTGACATCTCAACTGCCTCATCCTTTATTATCTCTATATATTCCTGAACCTCTGAGTCG
>JALUSH010000262.1 GCA_027016675.1 Thermodesulfovibrio sp. | reverse complement strand
GAAGGTGTTTGATATTAATGGTATCAAGATCGGAGGTCAACCAGGTGAGAATCCGCCTCTTTTAATAGCCTCAATGTTTCATAACAAGGATAGGATTTTGATAGACAGAAAAAAGGCAGAATTTGATCGTAGGAGGGCCGTAGAATTAATACGAAAGCAGGAAGAACTGAGTAGATCTACTGGAATTCCTGCAATGGTTGCCATGGTTGCAAACACCCCTGAGGAGGCTCAGGTATACATAGATTTTTATGTGGAGACCACGGATATGCCTTTTGGTATTGATATGTGGGTGGCTGAGAAAAGGGCAAAGGCTACAGAGTATGTATCAAAACTGGGGTTACAGGACAAGTTTCTTTATAACAGTATAACCCCGTGGGATAAAGATATTAAGGGTCAGGTGCAGAGGTTAAAAGATCTGGGCATAAAACATGTGGTTGTACAGGCCTTTGATGATCAGGATCAGACCCCCATGGGAAGGTTAAAGAGTCTTGAGAAGATACTCGCAGAAGGTGCTGACCAGTTCGATACAGTAATAGTGGATACCTCTGTGATGAATCTGCCTTCAACATCCTTTTCATTGATAGCCAATAAGATTATAAAAGAGAGACTGGGACTTCCATGTGGAGGTGCCTATTCAAATGGTACCCACATGTGGAAGGAGTCAAAAGAGATATGGGGACTTGATGGTTTCAGGGCAATGGATGCAGTTGCTCAGGGCATGGCTACTGCATTGTGGAGTGATTTCAATTTTTATGGTCCCATTGTTACAGCTCCAAGGATATTTCCTGCTGTAGCCACGGCTCAAATACTTCTCAGTACTCTCGTATATGACGAAACACATGAAATACCAGAAAATGACAATCTGCCCATAAATAAATATTTCACTGATTTTGTTCAAAAGGTACGCGAGGGTGGAGCGAGGAGAAAAAAATAATTTTGAGATTGCAGATTTAAGATTTTAGATCATAGATTTAAACAAAAGAAAGGAGAGCGTCTAATATGGCAGTAACAACAATGAATTCAAGAGAACGGATTTTGAAACTCTTTACTGGTGAACCTGTGGATAGGGTGCCCTGTTTTAGCGGGATGGGAAATGTTACAACTGAGGGGCTCAAGACAGTTGGGTATAAGTTTGCAGCAGTGCACCTTGATGCAAAGATGATGGCAGAGTCAGCAGCAACAACACCAAAGCTCTTTGGGTTTGAATCAGCAGTGGTTCCCTTCGACCTTACGGTGGAGGCTGAGGCACTGGGATGCCAGATAAATGTTTATGCACATTCTGAGGATCTTCTGTACCCAACGATCAAGGAAAAGATCATACATAATGAAAATGAGATGGATATAGAGATACCTGATGGAGTTGAAAAAAAGGGACGTGTGCCACTTGTAAAAGAGGCGATTGAGTTATTAAAAAAAGACATAGGCAGTGAGGTGGCCATTGGTACCTATGTGCTTGGTCCATTTACCCTTGCAGGGCAGATTATGGAGTTGAATGACCTCTTGAAGCTTTCTTTTAAAAAGCCTGATAAAACAGGCCAGTTGCTTGACAAGCTTGCTGATGTGATAATAAAGATTGCCAAGGAATATGAAAATGTGGGAGTGGATTTTATTACAGTACGTGAGATGGGCGCCACATCAGATGTGCTGAGTCCAAGGGTTTTCAAGAACCTTATTCTTCCCTATCTCCAGAAGATATTTGCTGAGTTGAAAGGTAACACGGTTTTACATATCTGCGGCAAGACAAACGACATAGTTGGTTTCATGATGGAATCAGGAACAAAGGCCATAAGCGTTGACCAGAAGAATGATATTGCAGAATCAAGAAAGAAGTTAGGTCCGCAGGCACTGATATTCGGCAACTATGACCCCTATAATGTACTTGTAACAGGTGATGAGGAAACCATACGGTCAACAATCAGGAAATGTATTGATGATGGTGTAAGTGCAGTATGGCCTGGATGTGATATATGGCCAACAGTTCCACCAGAAAATATCAAGGCAATGATGGATGAAATAAAAAAGTAAAGGAGGAACGATTATGGTAAGCGAAGAAAAAAGGAAGGAAATTCTTGAAAGACTCAAAAACGGCGTGATCCAGTATGATGAGGACGCTGTAAAAG
>JALUSH010000261.1 GCA_027016675.1 Thermodesulfovibrio sp. | reverse complement strand
ACGGTATTGAGAGAAAGGAGGTGGACAGGGAATGAAGAACATAGAGGGATGAGGATCTGTTTTTGTGTTAATAATTCAAGAATCAAAACGAATGGGAGGTTGGAAAATGAAAAGTTTAAAGATATTTGTTCTGTCAGTGGTAATGTTTTTTGGGATAGGGATTGCGGGGGCTCATGCAGTCAGCCCTGAGGTGAATGGTACTGCCTCGGTGGGCTTTTTTAGTAATTACGTGTGGAGAGGTCAGAAATTGAGCAACTCTTACGTGATTCAGCCTTCTATTGGCATATCCTATAAAGGGTTTGGTGCCAGTATCTGGTCAAACATTGACAGCGACTATGATGACAAGGTTGAACATACAGAGACCGACTTTACAGTGGATTACTCTTTCAGTCTTGAAAAGTTGAGTTTTGATGTGGGCTATATCTACTATGGCCTGGAAGGTGCCGAGGATACACAGGAGTTCTACATAAGTGCTGGATATGACATGCTACTTAATCCCACAGTGACTGTTTACTATGACTTTGATGAGGGTGAAGGAGGTTTTATTGTCGCTTCAGTAAGTCATTCCTTTGATTTGACTTCTGATATTTCATTAAACCTTGGAGCATCAGCCAGTTATAACCTGAGAAACAAGGTGATGGGATACGACAGTAATGGTGACGAGTTCAGCAACTTTTACAATGGAGAGGTATCTGCTTCAATGGGAATTCCTGTTACAGAGGCAATAACCATAGAACCAGTGGTCAGCTATTCCTTTCCCCTGAGTAATGACGCGGAGGATGCACTTCAGGCAATAAGTGATGATGGTGATGATGACATCCTTTATGGTGGTTTAACGATTACGCTCAGTTTCTGATAGAGATCTATGAGCAATTACAAAATTCTGGAGGTATAAAAATGAAAAGGTTAATATTGTATGGGCTTTTGATCATGCTGACACATAATGTGCTCACTGTAACTCTGTATGCTGAGGAACCAGCTTCTCCTGAAAAGGCAATATCAGCAGCAGAGGTACAGAAACATGCGGATTTTGTATGGACGCTTGTTGCAGCTTTTCTTGTCTTCTTCATGCAGGCTGGTTTTGCCATGGTTGAGGCAGGTTTTACACGGGCTAAGAATGCTGTAAACATTATAATGAAAAACATGATGGATATGTCCATGGGGGCAATTGCCTACTGGGCAATAGGGTTTGGCCTGATGTTTGGTGTTTCAAAGACAGGCTGGTTTGGTACCACTGGATTCTTCCTGAGTGACTTTGCCAGTGACGGTGATCCATGGACACTTGCCTTCTGGATGTTTCAGGTGGTCTTCTGTGCCACTGCTGCCACTATTGTATCTGGGGCCATGGCAGAACGGACAAAATTCGTTGCCTATCTTGCCTACTCTGTAGTGATAAGTGCCATTATCTATCCAGTGTTTGGCTCCTGGGCATGGGGAAGTCTCTATAAGGGCTCTGGATGGCTTGAAGGTCTTGGTTTTATAGACTTTGCTGGCTCTACAGTTGTCCATTCTGTGGGGGGATGGGCAGCCCTTGCAGGTGCAATTGTAATCGGGCCAAGGCTTGGCAAGTATGTAGAGGGTAAGGCACGTGCAATTCCTGGCCATAACATCACACTGGCAGCCCTCGGTGTTTTTATACTCTGGTTTGGCTGGTATGGGTTCAATCCTGGCAGTACAACCGCAGCCAGTACGGATATCGCAATGATTGCCGTAAATACCACCCTCTCTGCAGCCGCAGGTTCTGTGGGTGCAATGCTGATGTCATGGATCATGTTCAAGAAGCCTGATGCATCCATGACATTAAACGGTGTGCTGGCAGGTCTTGTAGGCATTACAGCAGGCTGTGCCAATGTGCTTCCAGCAAGTGCAGTCATTATCGGACTGGTTGCAGGTGTGATTGTCGTGCTTTCAGTTGTATTTATCGATCAGGTGCTTAAGATAGATGATCCTGTTGGTGCAGTGTCTGTTCATGGTGTATGCGGTGCCTGGGGAACCCTTGCTGCCGGGCTTTTCAATACAAGTGGTGTGACATTAAAGATCGTGGGCGTACAGTTGCTTGGCATAGCTGCCTGTTTTCTATGGGTATTCCCCACAGCCCTTATACTATTTAAAGTGTTGAATGCAATAATAGGGCTCAGAATAAGCAAGGAAGAAGAACTGGAAGGACTCGATGTGGGTGAGCATGGAATTGAGGCATATCCTGATTTCCAGATTCATCCTGAAGCAAGAAGTGTAAGAATATAGCAAGGAGGCATCAATGAAAAAGATAGAAGCCATTATTAAGCCTTTTAAATTAGATGAGGTAAAAACTGCCCTTACCGAAATAGGCATTCAGGGCATGACCGTTACCGAGGTAAAAGGGTTTGGTCGACAAAAAGGTCAGAAAGAGGTTTACAGGGGCACGGAATACGAGGTTCAGTTTCTGCCAAAGATAAAGATTGAGGTGGTAGTTACAGAGGATATGGCACCGGATGTTATTGAGAAGATAATAGCCACTGCCAATACAGGCAATATCGGTGACGGAAAGATTTTCGAGATCCCTGTTGATGAGGCATATCGTATACGAACAGGTGAAAAAGGTAAAGATGCACTTTGATAGTTCTATCCCTCCTTCTCCAAAGCCCTTCCTAATAAGAGGAAGGGCTATTTTCTATTCAATCCGTCTGCTTATAACAGGTTCAAGAGTGGCCACGATACGGCCTTTTTAAAACAGGGTTACCCGTCCTGTACTTTCAGACACCACTACTGATACAGAGGATGTCTTTTTTGTGATAGCTGCTGCTGCGCGGTGACGGGCACCAAGCCCCCTGAGGGTTTTTGATGCCATACTTTCCGTATCAAGATGCCTGCCAGCTGCCTCAACCACTCCGTCATCAGATACAATAAATGCTCCATCAAGTTTTGCAAGCTCCTTAATGCTTTCCACAACCTCGGGAAGATTTATCATTCTTTCCTTCTTTGGATATCCCCTGAAAGGGTTGAACACTGCCTGATGGGAATTGACAAGCACGTTTCCCGTGTCACCAATAACAAAGATGGTTCCAACAGGTTTGCCCTCCCTTCCAAGTGCTCCAATGTCAAGGGCTATATCCACAACAGCCATTACTGTATGAAAACCTTTGTGTTTCATCAGAGAGTGAACATCAAAGGGAAACTCTTCGCTCCATGAAAGACCAAGGTCATGTATTGTAATAGTGTCAAGATGGCTCTTTCCCCAGGGACCAAGCACACATACAACCTTGCTATCAGCACAGATTATTCCCTGGAGTACTGCCTGAAGGAAAGCATACTTGATCCTTGAAAATCGTGTCTGATTCCCTGCCCAGCTTCTTATAGCTTTTATCCCTGCCTGCTTAAACTCTGAGTCCTTAATCTTAAGTGATCCTGGAATAATAAGCACAATACTATTGTTCGCCCATAGACCTGATCTCAAAAACCAGCGGCAGTCTCTCAGGGTATTTAAAAACAGAAAGAGACTCTGACTCTTCGTCTCTCCAGCTATCTTTAGTGCATTCTCGATGAGTATGCTTTTCTGGCTTTTCATTGTCTAAAATAAAAACACTAATAAGAGCATCTGTAGCTCATTGCTTTTTAAAAACATTCTTATAGTATTATACTTCAATGTCAATGGATAATAAAAAATATACCCTCTTTGTTTATGGCACACTTATGTGGCCCCAGGTACTGAGAACCTTAACCGGCAGCTCATGGGTGACGGAAGATGCCGTGCTTATAGGATTCAAGCGATGCAGGATAAAAGGGGCGGTTTATCCTGGAATAAAGAAGGACTCCACCTCATCTGTAAAAGGCAAGGTGGTCAGGGGGCTTGGCGAGAAGGAAATATTAATACTTGATCAGTTTGAAGGTGATGCATATGAAAGGATAAGGGTTCAGGTTAAAACAGGATCAAATAAAGAGGAAGAGGTATTTACCTATATCATCAGAGAGGCCTACAAGCATATACTGTCAGACCAGGAGTGGAAAGAAACAGACCTTTCAGATGAAGATATAAAAGGATTCATCCTTGGGGAGATCTAAAACTTTTATACCCCACAGACATGCGTACAAAAATGAAGCTGTCAGAACAAATATGTAAAGGGCTGTGCCTGCCGTATCCACAAGAATCCTGTTTTTTCCTTGTTTTCTACATCTGGCATAACAATTGCCTGTATCCAGGAGGAGAGAAAGAAAAATTCAAAAGGAGGAGTTATTATGAGGCAGATTGCAATCTATGGCAAGGGTGGTATCGGTAAATCAACAACAACGCAGAACACAGTGGCAGCCCTTGCAGAGGCAGGCTACAAATGCATGATAGTGGGCTGTGACCCCAAGGCAGATGCAACAAGACTGATCCTTCACAAAAAGGCCCAGGCCACTGTCATGGACATGGCAAGAGAGAGGGGCTCTGTTGAGGATCTGGAGATTGAAGAGGTGTTGCTTGAGGGGTTCAACAGCATCAAGTGTGCAGAGTCGGGCGGGCCAGAACCAGGTGTGGGCTGTGCAGGCCGGGGTGTAATAACAGCAATCAACTTCCTTGAGGAAAACGGGGCATACACAGAGGATCTGGATTTTGTCTTCTATGATGTCCTTGGCGATGTTGTGTGCGGTGGTTTTGCAATGCCCATAAGGGAGGGAAAGGCGAAGGAGATTTACATAGTCACCTCTGGTGAGATGATGGCCATGTACGCTGCAAACAACATAGCAAGGGGAATCCTGAAATATGCACAGAGTGGCGGTGTAAGACTTGGTGGACTTATTTGCAACTCAAGAAAGGTTGACAGGGAATACGAACTCATATCCGCACTGGCAGAAAAATTAGGTACCCAGATGATCCATTTCATCCCCAGAGACAACCAGGTGCAGAGGGCGGAGTTGAGAAGAATGACAGTGCTTGAGTACTCTCCTGATCATCCCCAGGCTGATGAGTACAGGGCACTTGCAAAGAAAATGGCAGAAAACAAAAACCTTGTTATTCCCACTCCTCTTACCATGGATGAGCTTGAGCAGTTGCTCATGGAGTTCGGGATCCTGGAGGGTGAGGAGGTTGAGGCATGAGCAGTGTGATAGAGAAGACCCAGCAGATGATTGATGAGGTTCTGGAGGTCTATCCGGAACGCACAAAAAATTTCAGGGCAAAGCATGTAAAGCCAAATGACCCCACAGGTGAGTGTGGCTCGGGATGCATGGTGAAGTCCAATGTAAAGTCCCGTCCAGGGGTGATGACTATAAGGGGATGTGCCTATGCAGGGTCAAAGGGTGTGGTATGGGGTCCTGTAAAGGATGTGGTGCATGTAAGCCATGGACCTGTGGGTTGTGGCCAGTATAGCTGGTGGTCACGAAGAAACTACTATAATGGCATAACTGGCATAGATTCCTTTGGTACCATGCATATTACCAGTGACTTTCAGGAAAGAGACATCGTCTTTGGTGGTGACAAAAGGCTTGAGCAACTCTGCAGAGAGATAAAGGAACTCTTTCCCCTGGCTAAGGGTATCAGTATCCAGTCAGAGTGTCCCATTGGCCTGATAGGAGATGATATCGAAGCTGTTGCCAAGAAGATGACGGAGCAACTTGGCATCCCTGTTGTGCCTGTCAGATGCGAGGGTTTCAGGGGTGTAAGCCAGTCCCTTGGGCATCATATTGCGAATGACAGCATAAGGGACCATATCCTGGGCAGGGGAGACCTTGAGAAATCCACTCCCTATGATGTTGCCCTGATAGGTGACTATAACATCGGTGGGGATGCCTGGGCCACAAGAAAGGTCCTTGAGGAGATGGGTCTCAGGGTTATAGCACACTGGACAGGTGACGGAACAATAAACGAACTCTCCATTACGCAGAAGGCAAAGCTGAACCTGATCCACTGCTACCGCTCAATGAACTATATCTGCCGGCATATGGAGGAGACCTATGGCATCCCCTGGGTTGAGTACAATTTCTTTGGCCCAACAAAGATATATCAGAGTATAAGGAAGATCGCATCCTATTTTGACGACAGGATCAAGGAAAAGGCCGAGGCCCTGATAGAAAAATACAGACCCATGATGGACAGGGTTATTGAGCAGTACAGACCAAGGCTTGAAGGCAAAACAGTGATGCTCTACGTGGGCGGACTGAGGCCAAGGCATATCATCGGTGCATACGAGGACCTTGGCATGGAGGTCATCGCCACTGGTTATGAATTTGGCCATAGTGATGACTATAAGAGGACATATCCGGAGCTAAAAGAGGGTACTGTAATCTATGACGATGCCACCCCATATGAACTTGAGGAGTTTACAAAGAGGTTGAGGCCTGACCTTGTGGGCTCAGGGATAAAAGAGAAATATGCATACCACAAGATGGGTGTGCCCTTCAGGCAGATGCATTCCTGGGACTACAGTGGCCCTTATCATGGCTTTGACGGATTCCCTGTATTTGCCAGGGACATGGATATGACAGTGAATAACCCCACATGGAGGCTGATAAGAAGGAAGAAATTTATCTGATTGCCCTTCTGCCCTCAGAGATTATCATCTCTCTGAGGGTACATACATGAAGAACAAATGGTTTGCTGGGCGGTGTATGAACTAATAAAAAGCGGGCTTGAGAAGACAAGGAGTGTGTAAGATGGGAAATGTTATCTCTGTTAGTATGCGTTACTGATATTCCAGCCTCCTGCTCAGAATGGTTTATTAGACGATTAAACATGGGATTCACTTTGTAAAAATTTTGCATTAAATTTGACAGATAACGAAAATCAAAAAAGCCTTTTTGAAAGGTGAATAAATAATGTCAATTTTACTCTAAAAAAATGTTTAGCAGAATTTTTGTATTAACTTTTATTTAAAAACAGGTTTGAGGAACCGAAAAGCGTAACCTATGCTATAATTTATTAAAAGACCGGGAGGTTATAAATGGGTATATCTGTAAGACTACCAGAAGTAAATATATCAGAGGAAGAGTTAAAACTCCTGCTTGCCATCAAACTTTTTGAGGACGGGCTGGTATCTCTTGGTAAGGCATCTGAGATAGCCGGCTATTCTGAAAAGGCATTTGCAGAGATATTACTTCATAGAGGCATATCACCAATAAAGTATCAGAATCTAAAT
>JALUSH010000260.1 GCA_027016675.1 Thermodesulfovibrio sp. | reverse complement strand
CCCACACATTAAGTTGTTAGATTTTCCTATACAATATATGTGATAATAATATTATCACCTCGCGGTTTGGGGATTACTAACAGTTTGGGATGAAAAGGTTATATAATAAAATATGCTAAAGAGATACCCCAGAATAATCTGCTATGTAATAATATTGATCTTTTACCTCCCTCCACTATTTTTTGTTGAATCCGCCCAGAACGAGGTAATGGTAATCACGGTACAGGGTGTGATTAATCCAGTCACATCAGAGTTTATAGAAAAGAGCATTTCAAAGGCCAATGAGAGATCTGTGGAAACCCTGATTATTATGCTTGATACCCCTGGAGGGCTTGACACTTCAATGAGAGATATCATTAAGGCAATAAATAGCAGTGATGTTCCAGTAATTGTCTATGTTGCACCATCAGGTGCCCGTGCAGCCTCTGCAGGCGTTTTCATTACCATGGCCGCACATATTGCTGCCATGGCGCCCGGCACCAATATTGGAGCTGCCCACCCGGTTGGTATCGGTGGAAAGATGGACAAAACCATGATCGAGAAGGCCACCAACGATGCTGTTGCCTATATACGATCCATTGCAGAGAAGAGGGGGAGAAATGCAGACTGGGCAGAAAAGGCGGTCAGAAAAAGTGTCTCTGTTACAGCCGCTGAGGCAAAGAAATTAGGTGTTATTGACATTGTCAGTGATAGTCTTCAGGATCTATTGAAGACAATAGATGGTAAGAAGGTGAAAACCGCGACAGGTGAAAAAGCACTTCATACCAGAGATGCAGTGGTTGTCAATGAAGAGATGGGTATCAGATTAAAGATCCTTGCCATGATCAGTAATCCCAATGTAGCCTATATATTAATGTTGCTTGGGTTTTACGGGCTTTTCTTTGAACTTACAAATCCGGGAGCTGTTTTCCCAGGTGTGGTGGGAGGTATCTGTCTTATTCTTGCCTTTTATGCATTTCAGACATTGCCTGTAAACTATGCAGGACTTTTGCTGATTATTCTTGCAATAATAATGTTTGTTCTTGAAGTAAAGGTTACATCACACGGTGTGCTCACCATTGGTGGGCTTATCTCAATGGTTATAGGTTCTCTTATGCTTTTTGAAAGTCCTGCACCCTTTCTGAAGCTTTCACTGTACCTGGTTCTACCAGCTGCCCTGCTGACAGCATTGTTCTTTAGTGTCACTGTGGGGCTTGTATTGAAGGCCTGGAGGCGCAAGCCTGTTACGGGAATAGAGGGACTGGTGGGACTGGAAGGTGTGGCCTTTAGTGATATTCATAAAGAAGGCATGGCCATGGTAAGAGGTGAGTACTGGCAGGCATTCAGTGATGAGCCTATAAAGAAAGGTGAAAAGATAAAAGTGGAGTCTATTTCAGGACTCCGTATCAAAGTGAAAAGGGAGGTAAAGTAATGATTTTCCCACCACAAATACTTAGTTTAATATTTGTAGCCTTTGTTATTATCTACTTTCTGTCAAGTGCTATCAAGATCCTTAAAGAATATGAACGTGGTGTGGTCTTCAGGCTCGGTAGAATCATACCGGTAAAGGGGCCCGGGCTTGTGATAATCTGGCCTATCATTGATAAACTTGTGCGGGTGAGCCTTAGAACCGTTACCATGGATGTACCGCCACAGGATGTTATAACAAAGGACAATGTCTCTGTTAAGGTTAATGCAGTTGTGTATTTCAGGGTTATGGATCCTATCAAGGCAATTACCGAGGTGGAGGACTTTTATTTCGCCACAAGCCAGATCGCCCAGACCACCCTCAGAAGTGTTATAGGCCAGACACAGCTTGACGAGGTGCTTTCCAAGAGAGATCAGGTTAATGCAGAACTTCAGAAGATTATTGACTTTCAGACCGAGCCGTGGGGCATCAAGGTAACAGCAGTAGAGGTGAAGAATGTTGACCTTCCACAGGAAATGCTAAGGGCAATTGCCAGACAGGCAGAGGCAGAGAGGGAAAGAAGGGCGAAGATTATTCATGCTGATGGAGAGTTCCAGGCAGCCCAGAAGCTTGCCGATGCTGCTCAGATAATCGCCACACAACCCACAGCATTACAGTTGAGATTTATGCAGACCCTGACAGAAATCTCATCAGAAAAGAATTCTACAGTAATATTCCCTATTCCCCTTGACCTGATAAAGCCTTTTCTTAAAAAAGATCAGGAATGATTTTTGCTTAAGATAAGGCAATTGATAATCTAAAAAGGGGATGTTGAAAGGGATATGTAGATATCTTATAGAAATAGAAAATATTAAAAAGCTGCTGTGGTCAATCAAAGAATTGCCATCTTTAACTTCAGGATGTGTAAATGGGGAGCATATTTTCATTTAATATCAGTGCATTATCCAGGACATTACAATCATTGAATGTCTTAACAGACCTGAGTTATCGTTTATACGATGACAAGGGTAACGAGATTATTGCATCTTCAAGGGATGATCCATTATTGTCCACTATAAAAGGAAACAAAAAAGGGGCAGAATTATATAACGATTTTTTCTCAAATAATTTCAGACTTGCCTTAAAGAGAAAAACACCTTTTGTGGTGCAGTCATTCACTAATCAGTACCATTATTTTATTCCACTGAAGGTTCAAGACACCCTGATGATACTTATAGCTGAGGGTTTTTATACTTCGATACATGATTTTATATCCTTCTATAAAAAGAATGCTCGAGAGTTGGGTCTAAAGGATACAGATATAATAAGATGGCAGGATAAGGTTACAATTCTTTCCGCTCAGAAGATTCAGAGAGTTATGACAGAGATACAGAGCCTTCTTGAAGGTATACTAAATCAAAACTACCAGGTTTCAGAACTGAATAAAAAGTGGCGCTGGGCAAAGACTATCATATCTCTTGCAGCAAGCTTTAAAACAGATGCTACTGTAGAGGATATCTCACAGGAGGTGTTGTCGTCAGTGCTCTTTCTATTTGATGTTGATACTGCAGCAATACTATTCAGAGAAAATGGCGATTATGCTGTTAAGGTTTCTGGTGGCAGACACTCTGAACAACTCCGTGACTTCAAGATCTCGGTGAATAGCCCGATTGTTAAGAGTCTCCTTGCGACACATAGACCCATGTCTATTCTGGATAATTACGAACTGCTCCGATACAGATTACCCGATGATATTCTCTCCATGTATCTGTTTCCTCTGTCCTTTGAGGAGGATATCTTTGGTTTACTTGCCATCTTCAACACCATTCTTAACAGGGATGCCTTCCAGTCTATCCAGTACATTTGCAGACTTACTGCCTATCTCTGCAGTATTCGGGATATCGGACAGAGGCATAGAGAACAGGCAAATCTCATGAACCTGCTTTATTTAAAGACCTCAAAACTCTATTTTCTCTACAGATCACGAGAGCAATTGCTTGATGCTATAGTGTATGAGGCTGCTTCGCTTGTTGGTGCTGAGAAGTGTTCCCTTATGTTACCATCTAATAATGGATATCTTAGTGTCGCAGCCATTAAAGGGATCAATAAATACCTTATGGAAAATGTAAGAGTTAATAAAGGTGAGGCCATAGCTGGCAAGGTATATGAAGAAGGAGTTCCTGTAATAATAAAAGGACTGGAGGATCTTAGCAAATACGGCGTTAAACCCAAGACTTTTTACAAGAGTGTGTCTTCTGTTAGTGTTCCATTAAAGATAGGCGATGAGGTGGTGGGTGTGCTGAATCTTTCAGATAAGGAAAACTCCATGCCCTTTACGGATGAAGATATGTTTGTAGTAAATCAGTTTGCATCCCATGCAGCAATGTTAATAAAACTATCCGAGTGTTACAGCCTTTCAGAACAAATGAGAGAACTCTCTATTACAGACCCATTGACCGGACTTTATAACAGGCGTTACTTTGATGTGAGATTAAACGAGGAATACATGAGGGCAAGACGATACAACCTCCCCTTCAGTCTTGCTATAATTGATATTGATGATTTCAAGCTTTTCAATGACACCGAGGGACATCTGGCAGGAGATCATATACTCAAAGAGATTGCTATTATAATGAGCAGCACTGTAAGGGCAAATGATATTGTTGTCCGTTACGGGGGTGAGGAATTCGCCATCATTATGCCTCAAACCTCTTCTGCAGAGGCCTACAAAGTGGCTGAAAGACTGCGGCAGGCTGTAAAGAATCTTATTCCACCTACCTGGAAGACCTTCCCCAGGAATGCAATTACAGTGAGCATTGGGGTGGCCATGTATCCTGAATCAGGTGAAACAATTGCAGAACTCATCAGAGCTGCTGATAAATCACTTTATGCAGCAAAGATAAGAGGGAAGGATCAGACAGTAGTAAATACCCAGCATGCATTTTAGTGACTACCATTTAATCAGGGCTGAGCCCCAGGTCAGTCCTCCACCAAAGGCCTCAAGAAGTATATAGTCACCTTCTTTTATACGGTTGGTTTTTACTGCCTCATCGAGTGCAATTGGAATGGAGGCTGCAGAGGTATTGCCATACTTTTGCAGATTCAGCATAACCCTGTCAAGACTGATACCAAGACGATTGGCTGTAGCAGCTATTATCCGATGATTTGCCTGATGAGGAATCAATAGAGATAACTCTTCGGGCTTGATCTTGTTGTTCTTTAATGTGTCAACAACGAGTTTTTCAAGTGTCCTGACAGCTATCTTGAAGGTTTCATTACCTTTCATCTTTATAAAATGCTGTCTTTTCCTCAGTGTCTTCTCAGAGGTCTGAAGTCTGGAGCCTCCCGCAGGAATATGTAACAGCTCCCAGTAGCTGCCGTCTGCATGTATCTTGATATCCAGTATTCCCCGTTTTTTCCTTGTCTTCTCGAGCACAACAGCTCCAGCTCCGTCTCCGAGTAACACACATGTGGTTCTATCCTGCCAGTCTGTAAAGCGTGAAAGCACTTCGGTACCAACAACAAGAATGCGATTAAACGTGCCACTCCGTATAAAACTATCAGCCACTGACAGGGCATAAATGAACCCAGAACATGCTGCGTTAATATCAAAAGCAGGGACGCCTTTTATTTTTAATTTATGCTGCAGTATGCAGGCTGTTGAGGGCAGCAGCATGTCTCCGCTTACAGTAGCAACAATTATAAGATCCAGCTCTTTAGGCTTCAGGTCTGCCTTTTTCAATGCATCCCTGGATGCTGCAAGGGCAAGGTCTGAAGCAGCCTCTTCAGGTGCAGCAATTCTCCTTTCTCTGATGCCTGTTCGTTCCCTGATCCATTCATCAGAGGTATCCACCATCTTTTCTAAATCAAAATTTGTAAGTATCTTTTCAGGCAGATAAGAGCCTGTTGAAATTATCCTGGATCTGTACAATCAGATGACCCCCTGAATCGCTGGTTCTTGTGGAGATTCTTCTATCTGTTTCTGATATTTTAATAACTCCTGAGTAATAGTGTCTTTAAAGCCTTCTTTTGAGAATTTATTGGCAAGCTTTAAGGCATTTCTTATGGCCTTGGAAGTGGATCTGCCATGGCTAATAATACAGGTGCCATTTATCCCCATAAGTGGGGCACCACCGTATTCTGAGTAGTCTGTCTTTTTCTTGAAGTTCTTTATGGCAGGCTTTATTAACATATAAGCCACCCTGCCCGTTATAATATCAGCAATCTCTTTCTTTAGCATTCTTAAAATAGTTTCTGCTAAACCCTCGCTTATCTTTAGGGCAACATTGCCAATAAAGCCATCACACACCACTACATCCACATTACCTTTAAAGATGTCTTTACCTTCAATGTTTCCAACAAAATTCAGGTCGGTTTTACTTAATAATTTAAAGGTCTCCTTTGTTAATTCATTACCTTTGGTGTCCTCTTCGCCTATGCTTAAAAGGGCTATACGAGGCTCTTTGATTCCATATATTGCCTTTGCATAGGCATTGCCCATAAGGGCAAACTGAAAGAGGTTTTCAGGTTCTGAATCCACATTGGCTCCTGCATCTATGAGGATAAATTTACCTCTTAGTGTGGGCATTGTGGCAGCAATGGCAGGTCTGCTTACGCCTGAGATCTTACCCAGACGTAATAGCGCGGTAGCCATTACAACTCCTGAATGACCTGCGCTTACAAATGCATCTGCCTTACCATCACGAACAAGCTCTATCCCTTTATGAATAGAAGAGTCTTTTTTCCTTCTTAGCGCAAAAGAGACCTCATCATTCATTGAAACAGTCTGTGAGGCATGGACAACAGAGATTCTCTGTGCAGGATATCGTTTATTTTCAATCTCTTTCCATATAAGGTCTTCAGCACCAACAAGTATGATCTCTATGTCATCCACTTCATTGACCGTTTCAACGGCACCTTCCACTGTAACCACAGGGGCATGATCACCCCCCATTGCGTCTAAAACTATCTTCATAACTCTTCTTTTTCTACAATGGTTATTACCTTGCGAGAGTTATAGGTACCACAACTGAGACATACCCTGTGGGGCAGCTTAAATTCACCACAATCAGGGCATTTGATCAAATTAGGCATGGAGCCCTTCCAGTTTGCCCTTCGTCTGTCTCGTCTGCATCTTGAGTGTCGAGAATGAGGATTTGCCATATTATCACTCCTTTCTGCTTAGTAATGTCTGAAGTTTTATTAGACGGGGATCAATGTATTGTTCATTACAATTACAGGACTGCAAATTCATATCCACTCCACAATAGGGACAAAGGCCCTTACATTGATTGTCACAAAGTGGTTTCATGGGAATATTTAATAATATCTGTTCAGTGATAAGATCTGCAATATCAATCTCGTCATTCTGATAGAATGATATGTTTGTCTCATCTTTATGGATCTCGTAAGATTCTTCCGTGGAATTCGCTGGAAGAGGCTCGTATAATAGTTCTATCTTGATATCAACATCATGTTGAAAATCAATAAGACATCTGCTACATTGTAGTAAAAGATGGCCTTTGATATCACCCTTTACAGATACCTCCTCTTCATAACGATGGATTTCAAGATGAGCCTCTATAGGGCCTATTGTTTTTAAAGAAGCATTTATTAATGAGGGCTCCTGTAAATCCAATACAAGCCCCTCTTTTTCTATGTCTGATACAATTATTTTCATTTGTACACCTCTTAAGCATTGTTACTT
>JALUSH010000259.1 GCA_027016675.1 Thermodesulfovibrio sp. | reverse complement strand
ACTGGGACGTGACGATCCTCAATCCCTCGATTAGTGAGATTGGATATGCAGGAGTGGTGAAAAAGATTGAAACTAAGAGGATCGAAGGCACTAAAATAGCCCTGGGAAATAGAGATATCCAAAAAGATTGCCCCCTTTTTTGATTATATACCATGGCACACCTCACATAAATAATGTAAGTAATTACTAACATAACACAAAGATATATTTCATGTCAACTCAAAATTTTTCAGGAGGTTCCCCTCAGAAAGGCACTTTTGATAGAAAGGAGATCAACTTCACCTCTGCCTGTTTAGTAGTAGACTCTAAAGTCAATCAGCAATCCTGCTGCTTGCTTTACATTTTATCTGTTCTATTATATAATCTAATTGCAATCTATTCATAGGAAGGAGGCGATTTATGTGAAACGGGTTTTTCTGGATCTAAGTCGTTGCACAGGCTGTCGATCCTGTGAGATTGCCTGTGCTGTGCAGCACTCCAAAAGTCAGAACCTCTTTGAAGCCATCTTTGAAACCCCACCCCCAAGAAAACGCACCTATGTAGAGGCAATTGAGGGAATTCCCTATCCAGCCCGTTGTATGCACTGTGCAGAGGCTCCCTGTGTGGAGATCTGTCCAGTGGGTGCTATGTATCGGGAGGATCAATTTGAGACCGTAAGGGTAAACAAGGACCGATGCATGGGCTGTCTCATGTGTGCAATGGTCTGTCCAAATGGGGTAATCGGCTTTGACCCTGACCGTAAGGTGGCCATCAAATGTGGCCTTTGCAGGTCGAGGCTTAAAGAGGGAATGGTGCCTGCCTGTGTTGAGTCATGTCCCACAGAGGCGCTCAGGTTTGGTGAGTTTGAGGAACTGGAGAGACAGAGGCGTCTGCAGTCTGCTCGTGTTGTGATTGCAGCGCTGAGAACTGCAGAGCAGGCTTCTTTACCAATCTATAAGGAAAACACAGGAGGTGAATAGAATGTTACAGAGAAGATACGACAACATCACCCAGAGCCTTTTTGACAGGGCTCAGACACTTGGTATAGAGACAGGCCTTGACAGGCTTGAACGGCAGGAGCCCCAGTGTGCCTTTGGTCAACTGGGTAGTTGCTGCAGGATGTGCTATATGGGGCCCTGCAGGATTGACCCCTTTGGTAATGGCTCACAGAGGGGGGTCTGTGGTGCTACAGTGGATACTATTGTCTGCAGAAACCTCTTGAGGGAAGAGGTTGGTGGTGCTGCCTCTCATGCAGGCCATGCAAGGCATGTGATGCTAACCTTTAAAAAGATGCTCGAGGGCAGGGCACCAGGCTATAAGATTACTGATAGAGAAAAACTCATGGAGGTTGCCAGGGGCCTGGGCATAGAAACCGAGGGTCGTTCAGATGAGGAGATAGCTTTAGAGGTGGCAGATAAGGCCCTTGAGGACTTCACCCGTCAGGACGACGGGATTCTGAACTGGATGAGGCTTCGTGCTCCAGAGAAGGCTATCAAGAAGTGGGAGAAGCTGGGCATCCTTGTTTCCAATGCCCACAATGAGATAGAAGAGGCCATGCACAGAACCTCCATGGGTAATGATGCAGACCCTGTAAACCTTCTTCTTGGTGCACTCAGGATCGGTCTTGTGGATGGCTATGCAGGGCTACACATAGCCACTGATTTTCAGGATATCATGTTTGGCACCCCAAGGGTCAGAAAGATCGAGGCATCTCCTGGTGTGCTCGAACCAAACATGGTAAACATCGCCATGCACGGACACAATCCACTTCTTTCTGAAAAGATTCTTGAACGGGCAGGCCGTCTTTCAGATGAGGCAAGGGCTCAGGGCGCAGAAGGGATCAATGTGGTAGGTGTTTGTTGTACGGGTAACGAACTCACCATGCGGCACAATGTGCCAATGGCTGCCCACAACCTCCAGTCTGAACTGTTGCTTCTTACCGGTGCAGTGGATGCCATGGTGGTGGATGTCCAGTGCATATGGCCAGGCTCCCAAAGGATAGCCGAGTGCTTCCATACAAAGGTTATTACCACAGAGCCCTTTGTAAAGATCCCTGGTGCCACACACATTGCCTTTGAGCCTGAAGAGGCAGACCAAAAGGCAGAATTAATAGTAAAGGAGGCAATCGAGGCTTTCACCAGAAGAAAGGGCCGTGATGTCTTTATCCCTGAGGGTAAGACCACTGCATTAGTGGGCTTTTCTGTTGAGGCTATCATAGATGTTTTAAAGAAGATAAATCCCGAAGACCCCCTTATGCCTGTTATTGATAACATCAAAAGCGGAAACATCTTTGGTGCTGTCGGCTTTGCAGGTTGCCCCAGTATCAAGCTCCGCCACACAGGCATGACTGAGAAGATGGTCAGAGAGATGCTTAAAAACAATATCCTTGTGGTAACCACAGGTTGTACTGCCCACATCTGTGCACAGGCAGGCTTTATGAACACTGATGCCACAGAGAAGTACTGTGGCGAGGGGCTCAAGGCGGTACTTAGTGCACTTGGTGATGCAGCAGGGCTTGGGGCACCGCTACCGCCTGTCTGGCATATGGGTTCTTGTGTGGATAACTCACGGATTGCCTCACTCCTTGGTGCCCTTGCAGACCGTCTTGGTGTGGATGTAAGTGACCTGCCTGTTGCAGGCTCTGCACCTGAGCTGGTGCAGGAGAAGGCCATCTCCATAGGCACATGGCTCCTTGCTCTGGGGCTTCTTGTCCATATTGCACCCCATCCAAGAATCATGGGTAGTCCTGTAGCTGTAAAGGTGCTTACCGAAGGACTCAGGGACCTTACAGGTGGTCGTGCCTATGTTGAGCTTGACCCACAGAAGGCATCAGAGGGCATCATTGAACACATAAGAGAACGGAGAAAGGCACTGGGGATATAGCTCATGGCAGATATTTTAATCATAGGAAACGGCCCGGCAGCCATCACGGCTGCCGAGGCCATAAGGGCAGAGGACAGAAAAAGGGGCATCACCATAGTCTCCCGGGAGGCACTACCTGCCTACAGCCCCTGCTTTCTTGCCAGATACCTTGCAGGAGAGGTGCCACGAGATGCACTCTTTATGAGAGATAGTGATTTTTATGAGAAACTGGAAATCGAGTTCATCCCAGAAAAAGAGGCAACTGGGATAAACACCACTGATAGAGAGGTTATACTTTCAGATGGAGGAAGGCTTTCATACAAAAGACTCCTTATTGCTGCTGGTGCAAAGGCGGTAGTACCCCCTGTTGAGGGCATCAGGGGAGAGGATGTCTATGTATTTAAAAACATGGAGGATGCGGAAGTGCTAAGGCAGAAGGCACAGGAGGCCAGTACTGTGGTAGTTCTTGGCGCTGGCTACATTGGGCTTGAGGTGGCAGAGGCACTTGCGGTTCTTAAAAAGAAAGTGGTGGTGGTTGAAAAGGAGCCCCAGGTACTTCCAAGGATGATCGATTCTGAGATGGCTGCTCTGCTTAGGGATTATCTGAAAAGAAAAGGCATTGAGGTTCTTACCAGTGAAACTGTACAGAAGGTTGTGAGGAATAATTCAAAGAGGCTGAAAGAGGTTGTGCTTTATTCTGGCAGGTCTATAAAGGCAGACCTTATGGTGGTTGCAACTGGGGTGAGTCCGAATATAGATTTTTTAAAGGGCTCTGGAATCAGTACAGACAGAGGCATTGTGGTGGACCCTACCATGAAGACAAACATAGAGGAGATATATGCTGCAGGTGATATTGCAGAAATCGAGGTGTCGGGAAAAAGAAAGGTCAATCCCATACACCTTAACGCTGTAAAGACAGGTAAGGTGGCAGCTGCCAATCTCCTCGGGATAAGGAAGACACTTGATGCCCCCCTTGAGAATATGAATATGCTGAGGTTCTTTGATATATTTGTTTTTTCAGCAGGCACTCAGACCCCTGATGTGGTCAGAAAGAAGGAAAACGGTTCATTATGGAAGACCTATCTGGGAGAGGGAAGGCTGAAGGGTGTGCAGATCATCGGTGATGTAAGAAGGGCAGGGCAGTATCTCTGGCAGATAGACAGGGAGTATCCCTTTTCATCTCTGAAGAGACTCTTTGATCATCTTTTATAGAGCAGCGATTATTGCTCTCCCCAGTCAATGCCATTCTGAATCACATTATTCAGCCGTTCAGCGGCATCAGGGTCTAATTCCTTGAGCCTCTGGTATATATCAGTGGCAAGGTCTTTTCTGTCTATGCTTGCATAGACTATCCCGAGCCCCTCAAGGGCATTGATATTGTCAGGGTCAATCTCAAGGGCCTTCTTGAATGCCTCGATAGATGCCCTTGCCCTGTCAAGGTAGATATTAAGCAGGCTGTATCCAACTCCTGCATGGAAGTCAGGCACATCAGGTGAAAGTTTTGTGGCCTTCCTGTACTCCTGAAGGGCCTTCTCAGGATATCCAAGATAAAGCAGGGTCTCGCCATAAAGTGCATAAAGGTCAGGATTGTCAGGCCATTGAGAAATGCCCTTTCTCAGTATTTCAGCCGCCTTTCCATATTCTGCCGTGTTCAGATAGTTATCAGCACTTTCGATCAGTGAATCAAGGGCTCTCTTGTTCTCTTCGTCATCTCTAATCTCTGAATCAGAGGAGGTCTTCTTTGATGATGTATCTTTAGTGGTTTTGATTCTATTTTCATCTTCGACCATCAAAACAATGTCCTCTCTTTTCAGATATGATTGCATGATTACACCTGATAGAAGTGCTTCATTTTTCTTCAGGAAACTGCGTGCCTCTGCATATGTCTTGAATAGACCCACCCTGACACTGTAATACCTGCCAATTCGTTCCACTCTCAGATATCTTCGGTCTGAGGATGAAAGTGCACCCTTCAGTGCCTCGAAATCCTTCTTTGCATCGCTGAGCTTCAGAAAGTTGCCAATCTGAACAGTGTAAAACATCTCAGGATTCTGTTCTCTATTGTTTGTGGTTGTCCTGGGTTGAGTATCCTTGTCCTTGTTACTATCGATCACCTTTTCAGTCAAGGGAGGTGTTTTTTTCTGTTCAGGCATTTTCCCAGGGCTGTATGATTTCACCAGTGTGAATCTATTGTCTTTTGTTTCCCTTAACACAAAGGCATCCCTGATTATGCCCTTAACTATACCTAACAATGCTTTAGAGTCTTTCTCCACAGGGAACTTCCCTATCCTTACAAGATAGTGACTTCTGGCCTTTACAATTCTCAGACCATCCAGTTCCTTATCATCCAATACCTTGACCATCCTGTGAAAGAGTTTCTCTGCTAAATCCAATTTAGAGAATGAATATGCACCTAACTGGATTGTATATACCTCTTCAGAGGCAGGCAGATTATGAGGGTATAGACTAATAACAGAGAAAAGGACAAAGGTAGTTATTAACAGGATTCTTCTATGATTACTAATAGAGATCATTTAACTAATTATATCAGAATGTTTTCATAGGATAGTAGCTTTAATTCCAGATCCAGTCACAAGGGTTATCAAAGTGGTATTGTGGGTTCTCTTTGGTACAGATGGATCTGGGTTGAATTTTGCCTGCAGTAGTGACTGGTGATTACATGATTTTTCGCAATCTCTGGAAATAATCATCTGTAATAGCCTTTACAGTACCGGCAAGCATGATTAGACTCACAAGATTGGGTATTGCCATAAACATATTTGCAATATCAGCAAAATTCCAGACCAGCTTCAGAGGTACGTAGGCTCCGATAACAACTAAAACTGTATAGATGATTCTGTATGGCATCACTGCAGACTCACCAAAGAGAAACTCTGCACTCCGGTCTCCATAATAAGACCATGCTATCATGGTAGAGTAGGCAAAAAAGACAAGTCCAAAACCTACAACCCATGACCCAAAGGAACCAAGGAATTGTTTGAATGCATATGCAGAAAGTGCAGCCCCTTGAAGTGACTCTGGTCTTGCCTCACCCCATGCACCTGATATCACGATAACCAGTGCTGTCATGGTACATATTATTATTGTGTCAATAAATGGTCCTACCATTGCTACAAGCCCTTCTCTGACTGGCTCAGTAGTCTTTGCTGCAGCATGAGCCATAGGTGCAGACCCAAGACCTGATTCATTTGAGAACACGCCACGTGCCACACCATATCTTATAGCAGAACCAATTGCCCCACCACCCACAGCCCATGGATTAAGGGCGTGGTTAAAGATAGTAGCCAGGGCAGCCGGTATCTTGTCAATATTAATCAACAGAATAATAATTGCTGCACCACAGTATGTGATAGCCATAAAAGGAACAATCCGTGAGGCCACCCTTGCAATACGCTTGATACCTCCTATTATTACCAGTCCTACAGCAATTGCCATGATAATACCAAAGATGAGTCTATACCTTTCAGCGCCAGGGAATATAAATCTAAGACCATCAACAACAGAGTTTGCCTGAACCATGTTGCCAATTCCAAATGAGGCAATAAGTGCAAATACTGAAAAGGCAGTGCCTAACCATTTCATGTTAAGTCCATTTTTAAGAGTATACATGGGACCACCCGATACCTCTCCATTGGAATGAATCTCCCTGTATTTAAGGGCCAGACTGCATGATGTATATTTAGAGGCCATGCCTACAAGTGCAGTAACCCACATCCAGAACACAGCACCAGGGCCTCCAAAGGCTATTGCTGTGGCAACGCCTGCAATGTTACCTGTGCCAATTGTTGCTGAAAGTGCAGCAGACAGTGCCTGGAAATGGGAGATTTCACCAGGGTCACCTTTTTTGTCATACTTGCCTGAGATTAACTCAAGTGCATGCCTGAACCCCCTTATCTGAACCACTCGTAGACGTATGGTTAGATACAGACCTGTTCCAACAAGGAGTATTATAGAAGGGATACCCCATACATAACCAGCAATTTTGCCTGCTAACTCAGTAAGGTAATGTAGAAAATCCATAACTCCCCCTTGTAAGTCCTGATATTCTTATAAACCTCTTTCAAAAAGCTTCCTTACAATAAAAAGTTCTAAAATTATAAAGCTTTTTTTAAAATAATAACAACTCATAGTGGTGTCCAAATAATTTTAAGATTTGTAAATAAGGCAGAATAAAAAACAGTAAACAGTGAGCAGAGATGGGTAAATGAGTAGATTAGGTGATGAGTGGATGAA
>JALUSH010000258.1 GCA_027016675.1 Thermodesulfovibrio sp. | reverse complement strand
GAAACTGGCTATATCAGAAAAACCTGATCTGATCCTTCTGGACTTGAATATGCCTGTAATGGATGGTTTTAAGGTACTGGAGGCTGTTAAATCCAACCCTGAACTATCTTCTATTCATATAATAGTGCTTTCCTCAAGAGGTATTCCCGCAGAGATAGAGAAGGCTGTAAACCTTGGTGCTGATTCTTATCTTGTCAAGGCAACAGCTAAACCGAAAGAGGTAATAGCCAAGATTAAATCAATCCTGGAGAGTTAATGTTAAATTTCAGATACATATAAAAAGTAATGAAACAATTTTCCAAAAGGATAAGAGAATTAGTTGAGGGTTTTGTTCTTTTTACAAGTGTTATCAAGTGGTTTATACTTGCTTCAATTGTAGGAATCATTGTCGGTGCTTCAACAACCTTCTTTCTTGTTGTACTGGAAAAGAGCATTTCTCTGGTAACATCCTTCAAGTACTATTATTTTTTTCTTCCTCTGTCCATATTTCTCAGTAGTCTTATAGTGTACTACCTCGCCCCTGATGCTGTAGGACATGGTACAGAACGTGTTATAAGGGCTATTCACAAAAGAGCTGGAAAGATTAAAATTTCTGTGGTTCCTGTAAAGTTTATTGCAACCATCATCACTGTAGCCACTGGAGGCTCTGCTGGCAAGGAAGGCCCCTGTGCCCAGATAGGTGGTGGCCTGGCTTCCACCCTTGCCGACCTGTTACGTTTTGGTGAAACAGACAGAAAAAAACTTGTAATCTGTGGCATCAGTGCAGGTTTCTCCACAGTGTTTGGTACACCTGTTGCAGGCGCTCTGTTTGGAATAGAGGTCTTATTTATTGGGAATCTGTTTTATGATGCACTATTACCATCTTTTGTATCAGGTATTGTGAGTTTCCACGTTGCCCAGATGCTTGGAGTTTCTTATTTTTATCATCCCCTACACTTTGCTCCTGTCTTCACAGGCTCCTTTATAATTGAGGTGGTAGCAGCAGGAATTTTTCTGGGTCTTACCTCTTTTGTATTTATTGAAATAATGGAATTCTTTAATGATATTAGTAAATATCTGAAGTTCTGGAGTCCTTTAAAGGGTCTTATAGGCGGGCTTGCGCTCACTGTTTTAACATTAATTTTTACTGATCAATACCTTGGACTCGGGCTGGATACAATAACAAATGCATTGAACGGTGAACATGTGGGATGGTGTGCCTTTGTAATAAAGATGTTCTTTACAGCCATTACTCTTAATTTTGGTGGCAGCGGTGGGATAGTTACGCCTATTTTTTTCATAGGCGCAGCAGCAGGTGCTCTTTTTGCCGACCTTATGGGGCTTGACAGGGCTACATTTTCTGCCATCGGACTTGTGGGGGTTCTTGCAGGTGCTGCTAATACTCCTGTTTCAGCAACTATCATGGCAATCGAGCTCTTTGGTGCACAGATTGCCCCGTATACAGCCCTTGTATGTGTTATAAGCTACCTGATTACCGGTCACCGGAGCGTCTATCCCACACAGATTGTTGCAAGAAGTAAATCACCGTCGGTTTCTATAGAAACAGGCAAGGAAGTAGAAGCGATTTCTTATGTTTCAATACAACCACGTTCAAAAACACTTTATTCTTTCTTCCTTAGCATTATCGATTTGACTCGCAAGACGTTAAAGAAACTATATGAATATTATTTAACAAAGAGAAAACCTCGTTAATTGTGTTATTTCGGCATCGTGTCTTTTATGGATTCTGACTGTTGACACTTGAGAAAATAAACACAATAAACAAACCAGATAAAAAAGCTTCCCTTGACTTTAATACTGCCAATCACATATAATGAAAATGATAATAATTATCAATAAGGAGCTCCTTGGTGCAGTGTCATAAAGAATCTACTGTTTTTTCAGAACCAGCAATAAAGCGCATTGTCTTAATAGGTAACCCCAATGTGGGTAAGAGTGTGATATTTGGATTGTTGACAGGCAGATATGTAACGGTGTCTAATTACCCGGGCACCACAGTAGAGATATCCCAGGGGAACATGACACTGTCAGATAAAAGATATTTGGTAATTGACACCCCTGGAGTGAACAGCCTTATCCCCATGAGCGAGGATGAGAGGGTTACAAGGGATATACTCCTTGCAGAGCATCCTTATGCTGTTATACAGGTAGCTGATTCAAAGAACCTGAGAAGAACGCTCATGATCACCCTGCAGCTTACTGAAATGGACCTACCCCTTATACTGGACCTCAATATGGAAGATGAAGCAAGGGACAGGGGAATTATCATTAACAAGGAAAGCCTTTCCGAAATACTTGGTATAAAGGTGATAGGTACGGTTGCCCCTCGCAGAAAGGGGCTTAAAGAATTAAGAGATGCAATAACTCATCCTGTAGTTCCTACCATGAAGGTTCACTATGGTGATGTTATAGAAGATTACATCAAAAAAATAGAGGATTTAATTCCTCCCTCTGGTATCTCTAAAAGGTCTGTGGCGTTAATGATTCTTGCAGGTGATGAAAGTCTCAGACACTGGTTGAAGGAGCATTTATCTCAGGAGGTTATAGATGAAATAGAAAGATTGAGGGACGAGTGCCAGAGCCAATGTGTAGAACCACTTGCAAAGATAATCAACGACGCACGGTACAAAGTGGTAGAAGACATTACACGCAAGGTTGTCCAGCAGGTACCAAGAAAGGGGGGAAGATTAACATCAATACTTGAACGGGCAACTATGCACCCTATTTGGGGTATCCCTGTATTTATATTCGTGCTTTTTCTGCTTTATGAGTTTGTGGGTGTTTTTGGTGCAGGTACTCTTGTAGATTTCTTTGAACAGATTATATTCGGTAGATACATAAATCCCATGGTAACACGTATTGCAGACCTTATTTTACCAGTGCAGTTTTTTAAGGATATGCTTGTAGGTGAGTATGGAGTGGTAACGGTTGCCTTGACCTACTCCATTGCTATTATTCTTCCCATAACAGCAACCTTTTTTATTGCCTTTTCTATTCTTGAAGACAGCGGATATCTTCCCCGCCTTGCCATTATGAGTAACAAACTCTTTAATATGATCGGCCTGAATGGTAAGGCAATTCTACCAATGGTTTTAGGGCTTGGTTGTGGTACCATGGCTGTAATGACAACAAGAATACTGGAGACAAAAAGAGACAGGATAATTGCCACCTTCTTGCTTGCCCTTGCCATTCCTTGTTCTGCTCAGCTTGGTGTTATTCTTGGGATGATGGGTTCGCTGTCATTGAAGGCAACTGCCATATGGATTTTCACAGTTATAGCTGTCCTGTTTGTATCCGGGTTTCTTGCTTCAAAGGTGGTGCCAGGTAAGAAAACAGAGTTCTTCCTTGAGATTCCACCTCTTCGGAAACCAAGGCTTTCAAACGTATTAATCAAGACAGTTGGAAGGATTGAGTGGTATCTAAAAGAGGCGGTGCCATTATTCATACTTGGTACCCTTGTGCTCTTTTTGCTTGATAAGATAAAACTTTTAGAAGTTATTGAAAAGGCTGCAGCACCACTTGTTAAAGGGGCACTGGGGTTACCTCCCAAAACAGCCGGATTCTTTATTATGGGTTTTCTCAGAAGGGACTATGGTGCAGCAGGTCTTTTCAGTATGGCCCAGCACGGGCAGCTTGACAGTCAACAGACCCTTGTTAGTCTTATAACAATTACCCTGTTTGTACCCTGTCTGGCCAATTTTTTCATGATAATTAAAGAAAGAGGAATCAGAGTTGCAATTTCTGTTACAATAATAGTGTTTGTGATCGCTTTTTTAGTTGGTGGATTGCTAAATTATCTATTGTCATCTATGAATGTTATGCTTTAATCCGTAAGCTAATATATTATGATAAAATCAAAAACAAAGGCAGAGTATAAAGACGAGATGCTGAAACAATATTGAAACAAGTTCAACACAGGGTTCAGCATGACATAAACCCAGATCAAAGATTATAATCCCATCCATTCGAGGGGTAAGTATCTTAATAGAGTAAAGAGGTCTGTTTTGAAATCTATGACAGAGATGATTTCCATGAATGTTGATATTGATTGTTTCCCCTGTTTTTTACGGCAGGTTGTAATAGCCTTAAGATATGTAGATATAGACAGGGAAGTTAAGATTAAGATAATTAAAGAGACCCTTGAAGACATAAATAACACAGATATTGAACTCACCCCTGCCCATACCACCACACTAATACACAGGAGGGTAAGAGCGCTGATTGGCAATGACCCTTTCAAAGAGGTCAAAAAAAGATATAATGACATTGCACTATCGCTTTACAGTGAACTTAAAGACCTGGTAAACAGGTCAAAGGAGCCTTTAATGTCTGCCACTCGTCTTGCTGTGGCAGGCAACTCCATTGACTTTGGAATATACACTGAAATTGATATCCATACCGAGATAAAACGTGCACTGGAGGATAGTTTTTCAATTGATCATTTTAATGCATTCAAGGAGCATGTTCTGTCGAACAGAGAAATACTTTATCTTCTTGACAACGCAGGAGAGATAGTTTTTGATAGAATACTGATTGAAACATTAATCAGTATGGACAGAGAAGTCACTGCTATTGTAAAAGGTTCACCAGTAATAAATGATGCCACCTTGGATGATGCCATTGATACAGGGCTCGCAGAAATCTGTACTGTAAAGGATAATGGCTCAGATGCAATAGGCACAATACTGCAGTGGTCATCAGATGAATTCAAAGAATTATTTGCCAGGTCATCTTTTGTGATAAGCAAGGGCCAGGGGAATTTCGAGACCCTTATAGGTGAAAATAAAAATATATTATTTCTTTTTCAGGCAAAATGTGATGTTGTAGCCCGAAGGATAGGGGTGCCAAGAGGTGGAATGATTATTCTTGATAATGGAAATAGGGGGGCATGGAGTTTCTAAAGGTTACCAGACATAACAAAGAGGATGTTATTAAGAAGGCCGTGGAGTGTATAATCAATGGTGGCATTGTGGCATTCCCTACAGAGACCTTTTATGGCCTTGGTGCGCATTTTAGTAATGAAGAGGCATTAAAGAGACTCTATGAATTAAAAAAGCGTCCTTTTGAAAAGGCGATTCCGGTGATAATAGGCCATCGGTCTCTTATAAGAATGCTCAGCCATGAAATACCTGAGGAGGCACGCAGGGTCATGGAAAAATACTGGCCTGGACCATTAACAATAGTGCTCAAAGCAAAAGAGGGGTTGAGTCCCCTTTTAACAGCCAATACCGGGAAAATAGCCGTCAGGCTTCCTGGAAACTCGCTTGCCCTTGATATTGCCAGGGCAGCCCCCTTCCCCGTTACAGCAACAAGTGCCAATCCTTCAGGTGCTTTGCCTGCAGCAGATGCTCAGGAGGTTTTGAAATACTTTGGTGATACAGTGGACTTGATTATTGATGGTGGAAAGACACCAGGATCAAGACCTTCTACTATTGTAGAGATCGTAAAAGGACAGCCAAAGATCCTGAGGAAAGGGGTTATAGAGGTTGTATCAATTGACTAACAGCCCGTGCCAGGAGAAGCCATTACCCTTTGTATCTCTTCAAAGAGGGTATCTTTTTTGACAGGCTTGACAAGATAGCCATCTGCCTGTAGATCCATTAAAGCCTCTTTAAACCCTGACATTGCAATTATTTTTACATCATTTTTAAAACACCTAAGCTCTTTTATTAATTTTTTACCATCAATCTCAGGCATCACGATATCTGAAATAACAAGCTCTATCAGGCTCTTATGGCTTTTGAAGTATTCATAGGCAGCATATGGATCATTGAATACCACAACATTAAAACCCTTCTGAAGCAGGGTAACTTTAAAAAACTCTAACACTGGAATTTCATCATCAATAACCATTACTTTACCAGTGGTCCTCAGGGAATCCAGAATTGAAGTAATTCCAGGTATTACGGTCTGAGAAGCAGGCAGATATATCTCAAAGGTTGTACCTTTACCAACCACGCTATCAACAGTAATATAACCACCGTGGTCTTTTACAATTCCATAGGTCATTGCCAGGCCCAGGCCTGTGCCTTTATCAGGACCCTTTGTAGTAAAAAAGGGATCGAATATCCTGTCAATCTTATCTGGAGGTATGCCAGAGCCACTATCCTTAACTGATATACGGATGTAAGGACCCTCCTTAAGATCAGGCGCAATTCGTTTTTTGTAATTGCTGTCGATCTTCACAAGTGCTGTCTTTATTTTCAGATTTCCACCCTCTGGCATTGCATCTATAGCATTTAATATCAGATTCAAAACAGACTGTTCTAATAGGCCCACATCCCCTTTAATAATGGGGAGGTTTTCTTTGAGATCTAACTCAACTTCAATATTTGGATTAAAGCGTCGCTTAGCAAGTTCAAGGGCCTCTCTAATCATATCATTCACATTAAAAGGAACAAGTTCAAGTTCTCTGCCTCTTTTGGCAAAATTAAGCAATTTGCTCACTATCTGTGTGGCCTTTCTTGTAGATGACTCTATTACTCTCATCTTTGGAACCAGTTCTGGAGGCAATTTGCCCTCATCCAGTATTAGATCGGTATAGCCCATTATAGAGGTGAGGAGATTGTTAAAGTCATGAGCAATTCCACCAGCAAGGGTTCCAAGGGATTCCATTCTTTGAGCATGCAACAGTTGAGCCTGTAGCTTTTTCTTCTCTGTAATATCCCTTATAATAAATTGGATGACCTTACCGTCTTCCAAACTTACTGCACTGGCACTTACTTCAACATGTACAGGGGTGCCATCCCTGGCAATATGTGTTGACTCATATACCAGTGGTTCACCATGCAGAAGACGATGATTGCGTTCCAGGAAGAGTTGATTGTCCTGATTCTGCTCCAGTGATAGTAAACTCTTCCCTACAAGTTCCTCTTTTGTGTAGCCGTACTGGTCAGTTACTTTTTTATTAACATTAATAATCTTTCCATTTTCGTCAGTGAGTATTATCGTATCATTGGCCTTTTCATAAAGAGACCTGAGCATGGTCTCAGATTTTCTAAGTTCCTTTGTCCGCTCTGCAACAAGCTCCTCAAGTTGTTCAGAGTAGACCTTAAGACGATTCTTTTCATTTTCTAAATCATATTCAAGTGATATC
>JALUSH010000257.1 GCA_027016675.1 Thermodesulfovibrio sp. | reverse complement strand
TATTTTTTCCAGTACCCCTTTGCCAGAAAGCCTTATATTTGAAATAAAATTATAGATAATTTCAAAATTAAAGGAAAATACAAAATAGACAATAAAGAAGAGAATGAATATTATAAAGAGATAATATTCAGCAACTTTGAAGATTGTTCCAAGAATACCAATCAAAGAAAATGTTGCAGATACCAATAGGATAAAATTAACACTTTCTTCTTTATTTAAACCTAACTTCAACAAGTTATGATGAAGATGTCTTTTGTCTGGCCTGAATGGATTTTGACATCTCGTAATCCTCTTTGCCATTAAGGTAATGGTATCAGTAATGGGCACAGCGAGAATTAAAAGGGGCACTATAGGTGATACATGGGAATTAGCTTTCTGAGTAAGTGCAATAGCAATGAAGGCTAAGGCAAATCCAATTGAAAGACTTCCTGAATCACCCATAAATAGTTTTGCAGGATACCAGTTGTACCTTAAAAAACCAATAACAGCACTCAGTAATGCTATAGACAAGAGCATCAATTCCATTTGTCCGTTTATATAGGCAAGTATTGCAAATGAGATAAGAGCTATTGAAGAAACGCCCCCTGCAAGACCATCCAGGCCGTCAAGCATATTAACAGCATTAACAACTCCAACAACGCAGAATATGGTAAAGGGTATGGAAATTATACCAAGGGTTATTTCACCAATTCCAATTAAATCACCAATATTGTATATCACTTTATTGCTGAAATAAATCATTAACGAAACAGACAGGAACTGTACTACAAATTTCAGGTAAGGATTAAGGTCTCTGGCATCATCTATAAGACCTGCTACAAAAAGAATCACAAATCCTATAAAGAATCCGTAAAGACTCTCCAGTGGAATAAACATAAAGCTGCTAACTATAAAAGCTATTACAATTGCCAGCCCTCCAATTAATGGAGTTGGGGTCGTATGTATCTTTCGATCATCTGGATAATCAACAAGCCCCATTCTCGGAGCTATCTGCGAGAGACGGGGTGTAACCAATATAGTAATTGCGAATGATATAAGAAATATTACTATACCACTATCGATTGGAAGAGGCCCTAAAAGTTCATTAGTCATCTTTAGCTCCTAAACAGTTCTTGCTTTTCTATTAAGAAATACCAACTTTCATGCCAATCAAAAGATTTCTGAATACTAAAAACTTGATCAACAAGCTAACTATATGTTTTTCAAAGTTTTTTTAAATATCAATATGTCAAATAATTAAAAATATTTTTAAAAAACCAGGTTTAATAAGGATTTGTTTTCTTGATTAAAAACACTGTTTTTGTAGCCGTAAGCGACAGTTTTAGAGGATGGTCTATTAAAATATTTTTATTGGGAGGGCAGATACTAAAAGGTTTACTTTAAATATCAAGAAGTTACAATGATTTTCAAAAGTTTCCGTACAATAAGTTCTTAAGATTAATTTATGTAGCTAATAGATACAGTTTGGGGGAAGCATAAAATCACAATGAGATTTAATTACTAAATGGTAAGCATTTAATTTCATGGCTCTTATACCATTCATAGGTATTTATAATACCCTTCTTAAGTTCTATACCTGGTGTCCATCCTAAAGAAAAAAGCCTTGAGACATCAAGGAGTTTTCTTGGAGTGCCATCTGGTTTTGAGGAATCCCAACTTATCTTGCCTTCAAATTCAACAATCTCTTTTACCCTTTCAGCAAGTTCTTTAATAGTTATATCCTTACCAACACCGATATTAATAACACCAGGAGACGGGTGAGTAGAGAGAATTGAGGAAAAAGTGGCATCATCAAGATTCATTAAAAACACACAAGCATCAGCAAGGTCATCAACATGAAGGAATTCTCTACGTGGAGAACCTGTGCCCCAGAGGGATACAGTAATTGGCGAATTGACTGATGCATCTATTGAATGCTGGGCGAATGAGGTAATGCCGAAGTATTTTAAAATAAGCATAACCTCTTTTTCCAGAGTGTTTTCCTTGATAAAGATTTTTCTACCGTTTACTTCTGTCTCTTTATTACCCCTTATTATAAAGTCTTCCTTTATACCTTCAAAATCACCGTTGGCAAGTAATTTTGCAAGATGGAACTTTCTTATCAAGGCTGGCAGAACATGAGAGTTTAGAAGATCAAAATTATCATTTGGACCATAAAGGTTAGTTGGCATGACAGACAGAAATCGAGTACCATATTGACGATTGTAAGATTGACACATTTTTATACCTGCAATCTTGGCTACTGCATAGGGCTCATTTGTTGGCTCAAGTTCACCTGTTAAGAGATGCTCCTCCTTCATGGGCTGGGGTGCAAACTTTGGATATATACAAGAGGATCCCAAGAATAAAAGCCGATTTACACCATACTTATAGGCTGCATGAATTACATTTGATTGGATCATTATGTTAATGTAAATGAAATCTGCCGGGTAAGTATTGTTTGCAAGAATTCCACCCACTTTTGCTGCTGCAAGAAACACATAATCAGGTCGCACTTTTCTGAAAAAATCCATAACATCAGGTTGATATGTAAGATCAACATTATAATATCTTACACTGGAAAGACTGTCAGCGATTTTTGAGGATTTATAGGTGCCAATAATATTCTTATATCCCTTTTCTACCAACTTTCTGATTATGGCACTACCCACTAACCCGGTGGCTCCAAATACCACTATTTTATCATCCAGTTTCATTGTCAATTACTCCCCTTCCCTGACTCTCTCATAAAACGAATAGTCATGATTAGTGTAAAGAAAGCCTTTTCTTTCACATACCTCTATTCCTTCTCCAACAGGGTCAAGTCCTACGAGTTTCATGTCATAATCTACCATTATCTTTATAAGTTCATCAAAGGTGGTTCTCGGCTCCCAGCCAAGTTTCTGTCTTGCCTTTGTGATATCTGCCTGAAGAAATTCCACCTCTGTTGGTCTGAAATAACGGGGGTCTATTTCTATCAACACCTGCCCTGGTGACAAAACATCAGTCCATTCTTCTCTGAGGCTTCGAACCACCCCTTTTTCCTCTGTCCAACTGCCTCTCCATTCAAGCTCAACTCCCGCATACTCAAAGGATTTCTCAACAAACTCCTTCACAGAATGACTTTCACCTGTACCCACTGCATAATCATCCGCCTCATCCTGCTGAAGCATAAGCCACATCATCTCCACATATTCAGGAGCAAATCCCCAGTCCCTTCGAGCTTTGAGATTTCCCAGATATAATTTATTTTGCCTTCCTGCAAGAATATTTGACAGGGCTCTGGTGATCTTTCTTGTAACAAAAGTTTCTCCTCTCCTTGGTGATTCATGGTTGAAAAGTATTCCATTACATGCAAACAGATTATATCCTTCACGATAATTTACCGTTATCCAGTAAGAATATACCTTTGCTGCCGCATAAGGACTTCTTGGATAAAAAGGGGTTTTTTCATTCTGTGGCGGCGGAGATGCACCAAACATCTCTGAAGAAGATGCCTGATAGAATTTTGTCTTTATGCCACTTCTTCTTACAGCCTCCAGAAGCCGCGTTGTCCCGAGGGCTGTTATATCTGCAGTATATTCAGGCATATCAAAGGATACCCTGACATGCGATTGGGCTGCCAGGTTATAGATCTCATTAGGCCGGATATTATATACAATATTAGTAAGCTGTCCTGAGTCAGAGAGATCTCCATAATGGAGAAAGAATCTAACTTCAGGCTCATGTGGATCAATATAAATATGGTCTATCCTCTGTGTGTTAAAAGTGCTTGCCCTTCTTATAAGTCCATGAACCTCGTAGCCTTTGGACAATAGAAATTCAGCAAGATATGAGCCATCCTGCCCTGTTATACCTGTAATTAATGCCCGTTTCATCGTTGCTCCTTTCTGATTTTGCTTTTATTCCATATATAGTGTGTATTTGCTTTTATAATTTTTAATTGACTTGTTTGGTTGAGATGTTGTAATCGTAAAACTATGTACTATACCCTACATGCCATTTGCCACTGCCATCAGATATCAGATTATCCTGTTACATACAACGGGGCTTACTGTGATTGGTGTCGCCCATAGTGATCATCAAAGCGTACAATGTCATCCTCCTCCACATACTCACCATTCTGCACCTCTATAATCTCAACAGGAATCTTTCCAGGGTTTTCAAGCCTGTGCAGGGTTGATTTCGGAACATAAACAGATTCGTTCTCATGTATATAGATTTCACCGTCTCCTATCGTAACCCTGGCCGTACCCCTTACAACAACCCAGTGTTCAGAACGATGATAGTGTTTCTGAAGGCTCAGCTTTTCACCTGGATTTACAACTATCCTTTTTATCTTATATCTGGGGCCTGTTTCAAGGATGGTATAACTCCCCCATGGTCTGTATGTTGTTACGTGCTCTGAAACCTCTTTTCTGCTTCTCTTCTTCAGCTCTTCCACAACATCCTTTACCCTCTGGGTTTCGCCTTTCTTCGCTATAAGAATGGCATCGTCTGTCTCAACCACAAGGCAGTCCTCAAGTCCTATGGTGGTAATAAGCCTTTTGTCACCAATTATAAGGGTATCCTTTGTACCTACTGGAAGAACATCTCCTTTTGTTATATTTCCATCATTGTCCTTTTCAAGAACTTCGTATATCGAGTCCCAGGAACCTATATCATTCCAGTAGATATCAAGAGGCATGGTAACCACTCTGTCAGATTTCTCCATTATGGCATAATCCACTGATATCTCTGGCATGGTATGAAAGTCTTCAAGCATCTTATCAAAAGGCATCTCGAGCATCTCCGAAATCTCTGGAGCATGTCTTTTAAATTCATCTATAATTGTCCCTATCTGAAAAGCAAACATGCCTGAATTCCAGTAGTAAGTACCCTTTTCCAGATATTCCTCTGCCTTTTTCTTGTCGGGCTTTTCAACAAACTTCTCAACGTGGTAGTATGAACCATGGACTATTGACTCCGGACCTTGGACATTGGACTCTTGTCTTCTGACTTCTGACCTCCGACTTCCGACCTCTGACTTCCGATTTCTGACTTCTATATACCCATAGCCTGTCTCCGGTCTTGTAGGCTTTATACCAAAGGTTACTATGTAGCCCTCCGCAGCAATCTTCTCTGACAGGGTGATATATTCAGCAAACCTCTCAACAGGCTTTATAAGGTGGTCTGAAGGTGAGATAAATACCACCTCATCATAATCACAGCCAAGCCTTTCCATACAAAACTTTATACCAAGTGCAATTGCAGGGGCTGTATTTCTTCCAACAGGTTCAAGAAGAATGTTCTCCATCCCCACGGAGTAGGGTTTGAGATCAGAGAGCACAAAAAACTTGTAGCCATCGTTTGTCATTACAATAATATCATCACGAGACAGACCTATTAGCAGCCTTTCCACTGTCTGCTGAAGTAGAGAACTATCACCATTTAATTTCAGAAACTGTTTCGGATAATTTTTCCTTGAAAGTGGCCACAGCCTGGTGCCACTTCCTCCTGCAAGGATTATTGCTTTCATATCTCCTCCATTGCCTTTAAAAATTCACTCTCCATAAACTCTTTGTACTGAGAAAGACTTTCTTTATCCTCTGCCTCTACCCTCATTACAACAACAGGCTGTGTGTTGCTCGATCTCAGAAGCGCCCAGCCCTTCTCAAATACTGCCCTTACTCCATCTGTATCATATATCTCAAGAACTCTATGTGGTGAACCACCGTCGGTACTATATGACCTGAACCGTTCAACCACCTTCTGGACTACTGTCTTCTTCTTACTGTCAGGACAATCAAGCCTTATTTCAGGCGTACTGTGCATCTTTGGAATACCTGACAGCAGTTCCTTAATGCCCTTTCCGCTTGTTTTCATTATCTCTACAATTCTGAGTGTAGTGTAAAGCGCATCATCATAGCCAAAATATCTGTCACCAATAAAAATATGACCACTTAATTCTCCTGCAAGTATTGCTCCTTCTTTTTTCATCTTATCTTTCACAAGGGAATGCCCTGTTTTCCACATAATTGGATGTCCACCCTTTGCCCTTATATCCTCAAACATGGTCTGGGAGCATTTTACATCACCTATTATGGTTGCACCTGGATGCTGTTTCAGTATCTCCCGTGAGAGGATAATCATTATCTGATCTCCCCACACAATATCTCCACCCTCATCTATAATGCCGATTCTGTCAGCATCACCATCATAGCCCACACCAAGGTCAGCACCTGTGGAGAGGGTTGTATTTATTAAATCCTTTATATTCTCTACTACAGTGGGGTCAGGATGATGATTGGGGAATCGGCCATCAGGTTCACAATAAAGCCTGATTACATCACAGCCAATTGATTCAAGCAACTCTGGCATCACAAGCCCCGCGGTGCCATTTCCAGCATCCACAACCACCTTTATTCTTTTGTATTCAGGGGACGAAAGATATGAAAACTGTTCAAACATGTAGTCTTTATATCTGGATATAATGTCTACACCTGTAACAGAGCCACTCCGGGCAGAGCAGGTCTCGTCAAGATTTATAAGGATCTTCTTTATCTCCTGTATAGCCTCTCCATGAATGGTGGTCTTGCCAAGGCTCAGCTTGAACCCATTGTATTCAGGAGGGTTGTGACTGCCTGTTATCATTACACCACCCTGCACATCAAGTGTAAAAAGTGAAAAATACTGTAGCGGTGTAGGACATACACCAAGGTCATAAACATGAATGCCTTCTGTAGTTAAACCATCAATTAACCCCTCTGCAAGATACCCTGAACTGAGCCTTATGTCTCTCCCTACACTAAGGGAAACAGAGCCATCAACATGCCTTTTTACATATTGGCCGAAGGCTCTGCCAAGGGAAAAGGCGAACTCCCGGGTAAGCTCCTTCTCAACAATTCCCCTGATATCGTATTCTCTGAATATCTTATCAATCATTCCTGGTTAGTTTGTCTGATATATTTAGTTGAAAAATATATCATATACAAGTTTCATAAATCTTTCTCTTCTTAATTTCTCAAGAGAGCAAAGATTGTGCCATCAGGATGAATATCAAAGCATTATAAAACAGTCAGTTTAATATCTGCTAATGTCATACTCTGACATAATAGTCTACAGTGTTTTAGAAGTAAAATGTACTCTTCT
>JALUSH010000256.1 GCA_027016675.1 Thermodesulfovibrio sp. | reverse complement strand
TCTGTCTTGAATGTTGTCTCCTCCTGAAAGATCAGCTGCGCATTACTTCCTCTTGCCTGTGACATATCTATTTACCTCCTTTCTTTTCTTTGACCTGTACAAACTTTATCGAGGACTTTTTGAGAAGCTGCCTGCCTACCTTCTCGTCAACCTCTCTTTCTTCATTCAACCTGAATTTGCCTGCAATGCCCACCTCTATTGAGGGAGGCCCCTGTACATACTTGATTTTCATCTCTAACCTCCTGTTTGCGTTTTCAGAATATATTCAAGCCCGTAGGCGAATATGCCGCCTTCTGCCATGATCAGTTCCTCTGATTCAGGCCAGAGCCAGCCGTAAGGGTCAATTTTGTATTTAATAAGTTTCGCCCTCACATCCTCTATGATCTGGTAGCACTGCTCAGTTCCAGTCTTTCTGTCTTTCAGACTTCTGTGGATCAGCACCACAAGGAATCTCATATCATGAGGGGCTCTCTTTGTGCCAAGGGTTTTCAGTACCTGGAACCTGCAGCCCTGGTATATCACCTGAAGTGACGGCATCTTCTTTGGAGTCTTCAGCAGATCATCAATATCACCTGCCCAGGCATCCACTGTCTTTATGCCTGCTACTGTCTGAAGCTGAGATATAATGCTATCCTGGATTTCCTTGATCATAGAGAATCCTCTGATTCAACTATTATTACCTTTGCCTTTTCTTTGACAGGCACTGTAAACTTTCCGCCAGACTGAGGGTTAATTTCAAACTCAATATAATATAATCCCACTGTATCCGTATCCCCTGCCTGCCATCTGTATTCAAACTCACCATTTGCAGCATTGGTTATAACCACACCTGATGTCTGCCTATCAATCTTGAGCGTTCCATCTGATGCCTTCATAGTGCAGTAGATTGTCGCCCCTGACAGGTTAACAGGGTTGCCAGCAGCATCAAGCACCTGACAGTAATAGTAGGGTTGTAGGTCATGTCTCTTAATGTAAAAAGGTTTAATCACTGCTTATACCCCATTAACTGTGTGATTTACAAAAACCTTCAGAGTGTCTGAACTGGTCTTGTCCAAAGTCGCTGCAAAAAGTGCGTGGCAGAGAGCCTTTGTTGGAGTAGCAATATCGTCAACGATAGCCAGCTCAGCGATGCCCGTTCCATTTGCCTCTGAAGTGGTATAACTTACACGCCATGTTACTACATCAACACCTGCGCCTGTGTTGTCAGTATCTGAATCATTTGTGGTTGGGTATCCTGAGTCAATAGCCTTCCCTGAGCCACTAAGAAATGTAGTTACATCAGTGTCTGTTTTGATAGGTGAAGTTGTGCCTGTGCCAAGTCTCATACCACCAACAGTCCATGAAGGGGTGCCAGTGATAGCCTCTGCATAATACTGGTCACCATCGTTGGTAACGATATTTGCCCCAGGGATTGCCTTTATCTCTCCTGTTTCCTCATTCTTAAGAACTGCCACCACATTACAGACCTTCTCTGAACCGTCAACCAGCTTGACCTTCTTCCCCATAAGCTTGTTTACAAGAACCTTCTCCTTAATCATCTGTTATTACCTCCTTTTTACCGTTTGAATTTTTTAAAACTGCAATCACTTTTTCCTGCACCTCTGCTTTATCATCCGCACCCCTGCGGGATGTTAAACCGTCTTTCCTGACCGCCCTCACTGTAACAAATAGGAGATACAGGATGATTGCAAATATCAAAATTTTAATCATTCCTGAAAATCCTCCTTATGGTATCTTTATTAAAAACCCTTCTGTAAGTATCTATTGAGAACACTCTCTTTGCAGACCTTAGAATTATCTCCTGTGCAATAGAGAGCTTTTTTGTGATGCTTTCAGTGAGATTAATTGTTTCGTTAATAACCTTTACAAATCCTGTATATCTAAGAGTGTTTTCTATAGCCTGCACTGTCTCATTAACAATCCTTCTTAGAGACATGGGTCTTGTGACAGACTCAGATATATTCATCACACTTGAGACAACCCTTATAAAACCTGCCCTCTTGATCAGGGACTCTGTAATCTGCATGGTAGAAGATATAATTCTTGTAAGTGCTGACCGCTTTATAACTGCCTCGTTAACCTGCTCTGTCTCATTGATGATTCTGCTCATTGCCATAAATCTTAAGATATTATCTGAAATGCTAAGGCTTTCGCTGATTATCTTGACATATGC
>JALUSH010000255.1 GCA_027016675.1 Thermodesulfovibrio sp. | reverse complement strand
TTTTTACGGAGTATACGATATAAAATATAGAGAGCACAATTGAAGAGTATCTACTATTGAGATGAGAAGCGAGATTCTTAGAAAATCCTAACAGACGACACCTCGTTACTTCTATAGTTATTGTTTATTATCTTTTGTACTATCTTTATTGTTAATCAACTGCAGGTATATTGTCAAGGATATTTATTCTTTTATCTTTCTAATCTTTTCTATAATCTCATCATGCATGGGGAATCTTCCCGTGTCTTTTTTAGAAAAAATCAGATTATCATCAAGGTATACATCAAAAACCTGTCCTTTCGAGCTAACAAGTGTTACATCTATATCAAATGCCTGTTTTACTATAAATAACAGACTTGCAGCAATTGGTCTGTAGTTACAGGTTTCACAATATTCAATAGTAAGTCTCATAATAAGCGATCTATGTATTATTTTGTTTTCTCAGGCCACTGGCATTCATTATAAAGTACACATCTCCCACATAGTGGTTTTCTTGCCTTACAGACATACCTGCCATGGAGTATCATTGAGAGGGTAAAAGGTGTCCAGTATTTCTCTGGAATCAATCTCATAAGTTCAAATTCCACCTCTTCAGGTTTTTTTGAATCTACCAGTCCAAGCCTGTTACTAACCCTCAGAACATGGGTGTCCACTGCAATGGCAGGCCTTCCAAAGGCACTTCCAAGCACAACGTTTGCTGTTTTCCTGCCCACACCGGGCAGCTCTGTCAATTCCTCCAGCGAGTCGGGCACCTTACCGCCATGTTTTTCTACAAGTGCCTTGCAGCAGTTTATTATCTGGCGTGCCTTGTTTTTGTAAAAGCCAGTGGGCTTGATCTCCTCTTCAAATCTCTTCAGGTCTGCCCTGGCATAATCCTCTGCTGTTTTGTATTTTTTGAAAAGATCCTTTGTAACCTCATTAACCCTCTTGTCAGTGCATTGTGCAGAAAGAATGGTAGCCACAAGCAGTTCAAGGGGGGTGTGGAAGTTCAGGGCAATCTTAGGCTCGGGGTATTCTTTCAGTAACAGTTCTGTTATCTTCCTTGCATCAGCCTTCATATATGCTCAACCCAAATCCAGCGATAAAGTTATAGCTGGATTTGTGCTCCAGAACCATTATTCCTCATTCAGAATCACCACATCAACCTTTCCCTTAAGTGCAGCAGCAAACCTCTCGGCATCTGACCTGTCACCCACAATTGAACCATAATGCATTGGTATGGCAACCTTTGGTTTTATATCAAGTGCAGCCTGTACTGCCTCCTCGGCTGTCATTACATAGGTGCCGCTTACAGGTAGAAGGGCAACATCAATATCCCTGAAGGTCTTCATCTCTGGTATGTAATCAGTATCACCTGCTATGTAAATCCTTTTACCGTCCACTGTGAATATATATCCTACCCAGTTGCGGTCTTTTGTGTGGAACTGTTTGTTTGTGTTATAGGCTGGCACTGCCTCAATCCTGACACCCTTCACCTCAAGGGTATCGCCCGGCTTTACTGATTTAATATTACCAGAGAGTTTTCCAGCACAGTCAGGTGTTGCCACTATTATGGTATCCTTTGTCTGGATCTTTGCCACATCATCAGGTGAGCAATGATCAAAATGCTCATGTGTAATCAGTATGATATCAGCCTTATCCGTTGATTTTAATTTAAAAGGGTCAGTAAATACTGTTACATCCTTGCCAGTAATCTTAAAGGTATCATGCCCGAGCCAGTGAATATTCTCAACCATCTTGCTTACCTCCTTTGCATAGGTATGTGAAAATAATAAGGGTATCAAAAACAGGAAGAAAATTATAATCCTTTTCATCACCACTCCTCACCAGGTATTGTTATGTCCCTAATTTACCATTTGAACCATTGCCTGTTATTTTATAAATCCCTGTTTCCCAATGGTAATTTTGGGTATGTACAGAGTCTTGAAAATGTCTTCAATTCAGTATCTGTCCTGATAGTTGAAATTTTGAAAGAGGTTCAGAATGCCACAGCGCTGTTATACTTATTATATCACAAAAAATCCATCATCAAAACAATAAAAATCTGAACCTCTTTATTCCTTTCCTATTACATGGACCTTCATGAAATTTGTCTTGCCATGGACCATAAGTGGTGAGCCAGCAACCACAACAACCACGTCATTCTTACGTGCTATCTTTCTATTTATCAAAAACCTTTCAACTTCCAGGAGCATCTCGTCAATACCTTCAAGCTTTCTCATAACAAAGGGACGCACACCCCAGTAAAGTGACATTATCCTGTATACCTTTTCATGGGGTGTAAATGCAATTACAGGAACATGGGGTCTGCATTTAGAAACAAGCCTGGCGGTAAAACCTGATGATGTAAAGGCAACAATACATTTTGCCCCCACATCCTCAGCTGCCCTTACTGCTGAATCAGCCGTGGCAAAGCTTATAAGGTCCTTTGAGTGGTGAAAGTATCTTTGAAGTTCCTTAACATGCAGTCTGTTCCTGAGCGTTTGTCTTTCTGTGGACTCAATGATTCTTCTCATCATCCTTACTGACTGAACAGGATAAAGACCTGTGGAGGTCTCTACAGAAAGCATGAGCACATCTGCACCATCTATAACAGCATTGGAGACATCTGTTGCCTCAGCCCTTGTGGGTCTTGTATGTTCCTTCATGGATTCAAGCATCTGTGTAGCAACAATAACAAGCTTTCCCCTTGCATTGGATTTCCTGATCAATTCCTTCTGAACAAGGGGAACCTCCTCAGGTGGTATCTCCACACCAAGATCACCACGGGCAATCATTATCCATCAGACTCATCAAGTATATCATCAATATGATTAAGTGCCTCTGGTTTTTCTATTTTTGCAATTATTGGTATAGAAGCACCCCTTGATAATATATATTCTTTTACATTTTTTATCTCCCTGGCACTCATTACAAAAGAGAGGGCCACATAATCAACCCCGATCTTCAGGCCGAAATCAAGGTCATCCCGATCCTTATCAGTGAAAGGACTGAGTGATATCTTACTGTCAGGCAGATTAACCCCCTTTTTGCTCTTTAGGACACCTCCCTCCTTTACTACAGCCTCAAGTGCATCCCTTGTTCTCCTTTTGACCTCAACCTCTATGAGTCCATCATCAAAAAGCAACCTGTGACCTGGTTTAATGTCCTTTAAAAGATTTGGATATGTAATATAAATAACCCCTTCATAGGTAAGCGATACACCGGACTTCACGAGTATCTTCTGTCCTTTCTTGAGTACAATTGCTCCTTCCCTTACATCACTCACACGTATCTTTATACCCTGCAGATCCTGTAGCACAGCTATTGGCCTTTCTGCTATTAGACTCACCTTTCTTATTCTTTTGAAATTTTCAAGATGTTTCTCCTGGGTAGAGTGAGAAAAGTTCAGTCTTGCCACATCAGTGCCTGCCTTCATCATAGAAAGAAAGGTCTTTTCAGATTCTGACGATGGTCCTATGGTTGCTATTATCTTTGCCCTTTTCATTATTTCAGTGGTTCCTTTCCAGTAACAATCATTTCTCCTGACTCAAGCCAGGCAATTGTATTATAAAAACATCCTGCCTTGTCAGGATAGTCAGACCTGTAATGGGCACCTATACTGCATTGTCTCTTCAGGGCTGATTCCACGATTGCCATGGAGCACTGCAGCATATTCTTGACCTCAAGTGCCTTTCTTTCCTTGTAACAACCCCTTGTAAGATACCTTAAACCTTCAAGCTCTCTCTTCGCGATGCTGAGGGATTCATTACATCTGATTATGCCTGCCCGTTCCCACATAACCCTTCTTATCAGATTATAATATTCGTCGACCTTTTCTAATTCCTTGAACTTTATCTCTACTTTCCAGGAAGAACCAGGAAAATTCATAGCCTTTTCTTCCCTTGCTGTCTCACCTGCCCTCTTGCCATAAACAAGCCCCTCAAGAAGGCTGTTACTGGCAAGACGATTTGCACCATGAACACCTGTGGATGCCACCTCACCAGCTGCATAGAGGCCTGGTAAAGAGGTTCTTCCATAGATGTCAGTCTTTACACCACCCATTATATAATGTGCTGCAGGTGAAACAGGTATCATCTCTTTTGTAATATCAATACCATAATTGAGACAGGTACTATATATCCTGGGAAAACGCTTTTTAATAAATTGACTATCAAGATGGGTAAGGTCAAGATACACATGGGAAGACCTTGTTTTAACCATCTCTGATATTATTGCCCTTGATACAACATCCCTTGGTGCAAGTTCCCCATCACTATGATAGTTTTTCATAAAATTCTCTCCATTGATGTTCCTGAGAATACCACCCTCGCCTCTCATTGCCTCACTTAGAAGAAAATTTGGTGCCCCTGGTACGAACAGGGCAGTGGGATGAAACTGTACAAACTCCATATTTTCAAGTTGCGCCCCTGCCCTCAGGGCCATTGCCATACCATCACCGGTGGTGACAGCAGGATTGGTGGTACGTATGAATATCTGACCAGCACCTCCGGTAGCAAGCAAAGTGGCTCTGGAAAAAATGATAATGGCAGTGTTTTCTTTCACCACCACCGTACCCACACATCTACCATCAACCACTATAAAGTCAATTCCTATTGCAAAGGGAAGTCTGCTGATGTTCTTCATATTGCTGACTTTGTTAATCAGAACTCGTTCAATCTCTCTGCCTGTGGAATCACCATGGGCATGTAACACCCTTCTTCTTGAATGTGCTGCCTCAAGGGTAAAATCAAGCTTTGTGCCTCTTTTATCAAATTCAGCACCCCATTGGATTAATTCACGTATCCGATCAGGTCCCTCTTCAACGAGTACTTTTACAGCCTCTTCTCTGCAAAGTCCGTCGCCGGCCCGTATTGTGTCGCTGTAGTGGATACCCACCTCGTCCTCATCACTCAGTGCAGCAGCCACCCCTCCCTGTGCATACTCTGTGCTTGACTCCCTGAGCACATCCTTTGTAACCACCACAACATTGCCTGCAGAGGCAAGCTCAATGGCAGCCCTTAACCCTGCAACACCACTGCCTAATATTACAAAATCTGTTTCAATACGTTCCATGGTGTAAGGTTAATTATACATGAAAATTCCAATTTACAGATAGAGTAATTTGTGCTTCACCACCTTTACCCGCTTCCAACAAATGTGTAAAAAACTTGCCTTTTCAAAATTATTCCTGATAAATTAACTCCTATGAAGATCGCTGTGATAGATGGTCAGGGTGGTGGGATCGGAAGCCTTATAGTTAAAAGACTTCGGGAGAGCTTCGGTGAAAAGGTGGAGATAATAGCCCTTGGCACCAACTCTACTGCCACCTCCCAGATGATGAAGGCACGGGCAAACAAAGGCGCAACTGGAGAAAACGCCATTGTCTTCAACTCAGAGAGGGTTGATGTGATTGTCGGGCCCCTGAGCATTGTGCTTGCAAATGGAATGCTTGGTGAGCTAACACCCGGTATGGCAGAGGCCATATCAGCCAGCAGGGCCAGGAAGATACTACTTCCCCTTAACCAGGAAGGTGTGGAGATAGTAGGCCTTTGTTATGAACCCCTTCCCCATCTTGTAGAGAAAATGATAGAATCAATCAGGACGTTGTTACAGGAAAAATGAGTTAATCAATCAATTACAAAAGGAGGTATTTGATGTGTGAGGCAAATGCCTATATCTACGAGGATGGAGAGGAAAAACTGTATCTTGAGAATGTGGATATCCTGAAGCCCGAGGGTGATAAGATATACCTGAGAAATCTCTTTGGCGAACAGAAAGAGTTTGAGGGGAAAATAAAAGAGATATCGCTTATTAAACACAAGATCATACTGGAGAAAAAATAATGAACAAAAAGAAACACTTCATATTAACCAATTGCCTCTTTATAATCCTTGTCTTTTTGTTGATCCCTATATACCCTTTGTCTCATACGCCGCTCAACCCTTCAACTGTATATGCATTCAGCGGATGTGAAACAGACTGTCTTAAATGTCATAACATGAGCAAGGATGAGGCATTTGAGATACTTAAGAATATGGACCCCAATGTAGAGATACTCGATGTCAAGATGGCACCAGCCAAGGGACTCTGGGAAGTTGACTTTAAACTGAAGGGAAAGAAAGGAATCACCTACATAGATTTTTCAAAACAGTATATCATTGCAGGTGAAATAATTCAAATCAAAACAAAGCAGAGTCTCACAAGGAAAAGATATATTGAACTTACAAGGGTGGATTTCGCCAGCATTCCCCTTGATGGCTCCCTTATAATGGGCTCACAGGATGCAAAAAACAAGATAATCGTATTCGATGATCCGGAATGTCCCTTTTGTGCAAAACTTCATGAACAGTTGACAAAGGTGATAAAGGAAAGAAAGGACATAGCCTTTTATATAAAACTCTTCCCTCTCAAAATCCATAAGGATGCCTACAGAAAGGCAAAAGCCATCCAGTGCCAGAACTCTATTGAATTGCTTGAGCGTGCCTTCAAAAAAGAGCCTGTTCCTGATCCTGATTGCAAGACAGACCAGATTGACAAGAATATCAAGCTTGCTGAAAGGCTTGGCATTACAGGTACTCCTACTATTATCTTCTCTGATGGAAGGGTAATAAGTGGTGCCTTGAGGGCAGAAGACATTATCAAATATATTGATACCGTAATTAATAAAAAGCCTTAGTAATTGATGGAAGGTCACTTCCTTATCTACAGAGACATAATCCCGGACTTTGATGAGTTCCTTGAAAGTCTCAATATCCCTCACCCTTCCCATCTCAGGGTAAACACCATCAAGACAACCCCTGAGGTTCTTATTGAGAGACTGAAAAAATACAATACACAACTAACCACTCTACCTTTAAAAAATGCATATGCCTTCGAAGGACTGGAAAAACCAGGAGCCACACTGGAGTATTTTCTTGGATTTTATCATCTTCAGGGGCTCAGTTCCATGTTGCCACCACTTGTAATGGATTTAAAGGAGCACCATTCTGTGCTTGATATGTGTGCTTCACCAGGAAGTAAGACCACACAGATATCTGCCATGATGAATAATAAAGGCCTTGTTATAGCCAATGAACTTAACAGACGAAGATTATCCATACTGAAATTTCATATCGAGCGTCTGGGAGTAACAAATGTGGTGGTTACCAATTATCAGGCACAGAACTTTCCTATGAAATACCCTGACGGTACTCC
>JALUSH010000254.1 GCA_027016675.1 Thermodesulfovibrio sp. | reverse complement strand
GTATATTTCATATTAAAAAGAGGATAAGGAAGGGATGGCTTTAGAGGGCTCGATAGGTGAATTTGGGCTTGCTGATATTCTTCAATTAATATACTTTCAGAGGAAAAGTGGTGTATTACAGGTAGAAAGCCCTATAGATACCATAAAGATATATTTTTCAGAAGGAAACATTATATCTGTAAAATCCCACCGAAGACCTGAGGAAAAAAGGATAGGGCAGATTTTAGTAAAAAAGGGCCTTATAGATAAACCTACTCTCCAGAGAGTCCTTAACAGGCAGAAAGAGACAGGGCAGCGTTTCGGTGTTATACTCCTTCAGGAAGGTCTGGTCTCCAGGGATGAAATAACAGAGCTTATAAAGAAAAATATAATAGAACAGGTTGCCCAGCTTTTTAAACTGACTGCAGGTAGTTATGTATTTCGTCCTCAGAATATAACCATTGACAGGGAACTCCCCATATCGCTTGACACACAGCATATCCTCATGGACGGTCTCAGGATTGTTGATGAGTGGTCTACTATAGAGGATGTATTGACAATTGATACAATCTTCAGAAAGACAGAACGCGCAGAAGTATTGCAGGAGGAACTAACAGAGGAAGAAAAGGAGATACTCCAGTATATAGATGGTGAAAATGATGTCAGCGTGATTGTTGACCTCTCTGGCATGGATGACTATCTCGTTTCAAAGACTCTGGTTTCTCTTCATGAAAAGGGGCTGATAGAACCTCTGGAGGAAGAAAAACGAGTCATCCATGAAGAGTCTCCTCGTAAGAGGCTTCTTAGCCCCGTGGTTATTAAGTATCTGATTCCGTTAGTAATGGTAGTAGCATTTCTGTTTTCCTTAATAACAATACGGGGTGCCCTTATGAAACAACTGAAGAGGTCTCAGGCCTTGGCAGAGATCGAAAGGATCAGGTTTTCCATTGAAATCAATTATCTGGAGACAGGCACCTTCCCTGATAGATTAGCTGTTCCTGTTGAAAAAGACCCCTGGGGTAACAATTATATATACAGAATATCAGGGGATGGGAAGGGATATCAACTCATGAGTGCTGGCCCGGATGGTGTTATAGAGACAAGTGATGATGTCTTCTGAAAATAAAAAGGCTGTTGTACTCTTGAGTGGTGGGATAGATTCTTCCACAACCCTTGCTGTGGCAAGAGCAGAGGGATATGAGTGCTACGCCCTCTCATTTGATTATGCACAGCGGCATAAAAGAGAGCTTGAATCCGCCAGGAGGGTTGCTGATGCCCTTGGTGTGGTAAAACATATGATCATACGATTCGATTTAACCGAGATAGGAGGCTCTGCCCTGACAGACAGGCTTATCAGTGTCCCAAAGAAAGAGGTGATCGGAGAAGATGCTACCCAGGAGATACCTGTAACCTATGTGCCAGCAAGAAATACTATCTTCCTGTCCTTTGCCCTTGGATGGGCTGAGGTGCTTGAGGCTGATACAATATTCATTGGAGCCAATGCCGTGGATTATAGTGGATATCCAGATTGCAGACCTGAGTATCTTGACGCCTTTGAAAAGATGGCAAATCTGGCCACGAAGATCTCTGTAGAGGGCAGGCTTACATACAGGATAAAGGCACCACTTCTGTATCTGACCAAGTCAGAGATAATAAGAAAAGGGATGGAGCTTGGGCTTGATTATAGCCTTACCTGGAGCTGTTATGACCCACAGCCTGGCGGAAGGCCCTGTTTGAGTTGTGATAGCTGTCTGTACAGGCAGAAGGGGTTCGAAGAGATAGGAATCAAGGACCCTCTTCTTGAGAATTCAGGTCTGTAAGAAGCTCAGCAATGGTCTTTCCTGAGTTTGGATGCACCACATCCGGAGCAATCTCTGCCATAGGCCTTAAAACAAATTCACGTTTATCCATTAGTGGGTGAGGAATTATTAGTTGTAATAACTCCTGAGCTTCTGTCTTTATAGTTTTATTAATTATTCTACTATCATAAAGCAGTATATCAATGTCTATAAGCCGTGGACCCCATCGGATGGTCCTTTCACGTCCCATCTCACGTTCAATCCTTTTTATTCTGATAAGGAGTTCTTCAGGGGTAAGGGTGGTTTCTGCCTCAATGACCATATTAATGAAAGCAGGCTGTGTCTTTACACCCCATGGAGGTGTTTCATAAAGTGATGATTGCCTTATAATACTCAGGCCAGCCCTATCCTTTAGTTTATCAACAGCATAAAGACAGTTTGCCTTTCTCCCCCCCATGTTTGAACCAAGACCAAGGAATACCCTGTGTATCTGTGTCTTCACTTCATAACTCTAAAGGGCCTTTTTTATTCTATCTACCGCTTCTTTCAGCCTTTCTGCACTAACTGTTAATGCAAATCTTATGTACCCTTCTCCTGGCTCGCCAAAGCCATTGCCAGGGGTACCCAGTATGCCTGCCTTCTCAAGAAGATGTATTGTAAAGGACTCAGATGTGTAGTTTTCAGGCACCTTTGCCCAGATATAAAAGGTTGCATCAGGCTTATTAACCCTTAATCCAATTGAGCTTAAACCATCAATGAGGATATCCCTTCTTTCCTGATAGATTGCCCTTATATTATCCAGTATCTCCTCATCAGACTGTAATGCCACTATAGCTGCCTCCTGAATGGCCTGGAAGATTCCTGAATCAATATTTGTTTTTATCTTTCCCAGGCCTGCTATTACCTCTTTATTACCACACACAAAACCTATTCTCCAGCCTGTCATGTTATAGGTTTTTGATAGTGAGTGAAATTCCACTCCCACATCCATGGCACCTTCCACTTCAAGGAAACTGATTGGCCTTTTACCATCAAAGTACAGTTCCGAGTAAGCGTTGTCGTGGCAGATTATTATGTTGTGTCTTCCTGCAAACTCAATGGCCTCTTTGAAGAACTCCACAGAAGCAGTTTGTGAAGTGGGATTATTGGGATAGTTTAGAAACATCATCTTTGCTCTTTTTAAGACATCATCATGGATAGAAGAAAAGTCAGGAAAGAAACTGGTTTCTTCCTTAAGGGGCATAAAATAGGGCTCTCCACCAGCAAAAAGGGTACCTATAGAATATACAGGATATGCAGGAGAGGGGCATAGAACAACATCTCCTGGATTTATGAAGGCAAGGGGTATATGACCTATACCCTCTTTTGATCCGATAAGGGATAAGACTTCCTCTGATGGGTCAAGCTTTACGTTAAAGCGTCTTTCATACCATTGTGCCACAGCCTCTCTATAGGAAAGCATTCCTGCATAGGAGGGATATCTGTGGTGTTCAGGTTTTTCTACTGCTTTCTTCATTGCATCAACTATATGTGCCGGGGTGGGAAGGTCAGGGTCTCCAATGCTGATATCAATCAGATCAACACCTTTGCTTAGAGCCTCCTCTTTCATCTCGTCAATACGGGCAAACAGGTATGGTGGCAGGCTCTTCAATCTGTCCGCGAGTTCTACTTTTATAGCCATCGGTCCTCCTTTGATTACAACAATTCTTTGTTGTCCCTAAAGTGGATTTAGTTTTTCATAGTCTTATTGATTTTTTTTCTGCTTGCTTACGGTAATGAATAGATAAGTTATTAATTATAACCAAACCATGTTCTATCTGTCATCCCTTTTAAGTCCGTACTTTTCCCATCTATACCAGAAGGTCTTATAGCTCATTCCCAGTAGTTCAGCAGCCTTTTTGGCAACATTGTTTGCCTTTTTCATTGCCTTTATTAATAATGCCTTCTCCAGTTCTTCAAAGATCAGCCCCTCTTCGGGTATATCGATCTCAAGGGGACAGGACTTTTTTTGTGTTGAGGTGAGTTCATCCTTTACATCATCATAGGTAATTGTATCCTCTTCAGTCATTATAACAGCACGCTCAATTACAGATTGAAGCTGTCTTACATTACCAGGCCAGTGGTAATTCATAAAGGCCTGCAATACCTGTGTGTCCACTCCCTTGATTGTCTTGCCAAATTCTCTGTTGTATTTGTCCAGGAAAAAATCTATCAGCAGTGGAATATCCTCTTTTCGTTCCCTCAATGGTGGTATTTTGAGTGTTACCACCCTGAGGCGGTAATACAGATCTTCTCTGAATCTTCCCTCCTCTATGAGGTTTTCAAGATCCTGGTGGGTAGCAGCAATTGTTCTGATATCAACCTTAAAGCTCTCCTTACCACCAAGCCTTCGTACCTCACCATCCTGGAGCACCCTTAGCAGCTTTGCCTGCAGATTCAGTGGCATATCTCCAATCTCGTCAAGAAAGAGCGTACCTCCATTTGTGGTTTCAAAGAGACCTTTCTTGCGTGATGTTGCACCTGTAAATGCACCTGCCTCATAACCGAAAAGTTCGCTCTCCAGAAGGTTTTCAGGGATGGATGCACAGTTTATCGGAGTAAAGGGCATGTCTCTTCTGAGACTGTTGTAATGGATGGCACGTGCTATCAGTTCCTTCCCTGTACCGCTTTCACCCAGGATCAGGACTGTGGCATTGGTAGGTGCCACCTTCTTAATGGTATCAAGAAGTCCCTTCATTTTAGGAGATTTTCCGACTATGCCATCAATATTGAATCTTTCGTAGAGGGCATTTTTTAATTGAAGGTTTTCCTGAAGTAGATTCTGTCTCTCCATAGCCTGTTTGATTTTTAAAAGGACCGTCTCTTTATCTAACGGTTTGGTTAGATAGTCATAGGCCCCTTTTTTGATAGCCTCAACTGCAGAGGCTATGGTTCCAAAGGCTGTCATTATAATAATGGCAGGAGGGCTGGAAGTATTCATCCTATTTATCTCCTCAAGGAGGTCCATTCCTGTTTTCTCTGGCATTTTAAGGTCCGTAAGTATTACTCCGGGAGATGTCTTTTTTACTATTTTGATGGCTTCATCCACAGAAGAGGCAGTTTCTACTCCGTATCCCTCTTCAGACAGTATAGTCTTGAGGATATCTCTCTGCAGTGGTTCGTCATCAACAACAAGAACATCTATGTTAAAATCACTCAAGATTGTACTCCTTTATCTTTGTAAGAAGTGTCTTGTAACTAACCTGCAGTATCTCTGCTGTCTTTGTCTTGTTCCAGTGGGTCTCGTTCAGGACCCTTCTTATCCGTTCACTTTCTGCACGCCTGATGGCAGCCTTTGTGGTTTCCTCCAGAGGACCCTCCATGGGAATATCATCAATGGATGATATGCTCTCTATGCTCATCAGAGATATATGCTCGGGCAGTATTGTATTTCCATCAGCAAGGATCATTGCCCGCTCTATGGTGTTTTCAAGTTCTCTCACATTGCCCTTCCAGTTGTATTGCATGAGTATCTTCAGTGCATCACTGGATAGTCTTTTTGGGGGGATCTTCATCTCCTTTGAAAACCTTTCAATAAAAAACTCGGTCAGTGCAGGAATATCTTCCTTCCTTTCACGAAGCGGAGGAATAACAATGGGGAATACATTCAATCTGTAAAAAAGGTCTTCTCTGAATCGACCCTCTTTTACAGCCCGAAGGAGATCTGAATTTGTAGCAGCCACCACCCTTACATCGATCTGTATGGGTGTTGTTCCCCCGATTCTCTCAATAATCTGATCCTGCAGAACCCTCAAAAGCTTTGCCTGAAGTGATGGTTCAAGCTCTGAGATCTCGTCAAGAAAAACTGTACCATTGTTGGCAAGCTCAAACTTGCCAAGCTTTCTGTGGGTGGCGCCTGTGAAGGCACCTTTTTCATATCCAAACAGTTCAGACTCCAGCAGATCCCTGGGGATTGCTGCACAGTTAATCGGTACAAAAAGTTCCTTTGCCCTGGGGCTCATGTAGTGGATCGCCCTCGCAAAAAGCTCCTTTCCAGTACCACTTTCACCCTGCAGCAGAACAGTGGTTTTGGCTGGTGCCACCTTTTTCACCTTTGTCAGCACATCAGAGATTGCTTTACTCTTTCCAACAATCTCAGGCATACCCTTATGAAAGGCCATCTCTTCCTTGAGAAGCAGATTCTCGCGATAGAGCCTTCTTGTATCAAGTGCCCGCCTGATTATCAGCAGGAGATGATCCATATCGAAGGGTTTAGGAACAAAATCAAAGGCACCTTCTTTTATTGCCTCCACAGCTATCTCTATGGTTCCAAAGGCAGTCATTATAATAACCGGCGTGTCCTGGTCCTGTTGTCTCACTTCCTTCAGTATTGTGAGTCCATCTGTGTCAGGTAGCTTGAGGTCCGTAATAATCAGATCAGGTTGTTCTATGGAGATTATACGGAGTGCCTCTTTTCCGTTGAAGGCAACGAGGCATTCATAACCCTCAGACTCAAGGGTTGTCCTGAGCATCTGTGCCATTGACTTCTTGTCCTCGACAACAAGAATCCTTTCCATAATTCAGAGCTCCGCATCCTTCAGGGAGTCCTTACATATACAATGTCTTTCAGAAGGTATAAGTTCGATTGCTGAGGAGAGCAGTTGTTTTACCTTCTCTGTGCTTTTCTTCATTGTTTCCACAACCTCGGTAGTGGTGAGTTTTGTTCTGGATATGCCTGCTGCATAATTGGTTATTACTGCAATACAGAGATAGCACAGGGTGGCTTCCCTCGCAAGTGCTGCTTCAGGCATCTGAGTCATGCCCACCATATCTGCGCCAATGCTTTTATAAAACCTGATCTCTCCTGCTGTTTCAAGCCTCGGTCCCTCTGTACAGATATAGGTGCCTCCATTGATTATCTGTTCATCTACGGAAAGGAAAACCTCTCTCATTTCCTTACAATATGGTTCTGTGAAATCAATATGAACTACCTGGGGGCCGTTGTAAAAGGTTTGCATCCGGGTTTTTGTAAAATCTATTATCTGGTCAGGTAACACTATATCACCGGGTCTGTATTTGTCATTTATACCTCCTACGGCATTTACTGCTATAATCCTTTTGACACCAAGTGTTCTGAATCCCCAGACATTTGCACGATAATTTACCCTGTGTGGTGGTATGTGATGATGCTGTCCATGTCTTGATAAAAACACCACCTTTCTCTCACCAATACTTCCCATTATGAATTCATCAGAGGGCTCTCCATAGGGTGTATTAAGTTTAATCCTATCAAGAACTGAAAATCCTGGAATTTCATATAGTCCACTGCCTCCAACAATGCCTATCATCTCAATCTCCTGACTTTATGGAATCATTTATATTATATTATATTGATTTTGAATTAATTATGCATTAAATGCTA
>JALUSH010000253.1:2238-19182 GCA_027016675.1 Thermodesulfovibrio sp. | reverse complement strand
TAACAATACAAAGGAGATGTTCTGTTGACAGATAGCCTGTGGTTTTTTCTGTTGCTTACTGTTTCTGTCGTAATAGTAATCTCCTATCAGTGGGGAGGTAAAAGAAATATCAGGATAATCAAGAAAATCTCTGAAGCCCTTGAGCGTTCGTTAATGCCTTCAGAGAAGGAATACACCCTTGTCGGTGGTGTGGCAGGTTTCAGGGCAGAGTACAAGAGAAGCCCCTTTAAGAGGATTATCCTTTTGCTTAATCTGCTTCCCCGTCAGAGCATTCTCTATATGCCTGTTGCCATGTTAAGAAGAGGCTTTGACACCCTTGAGGTTCTCTTCTATCTTGAAGGGGATATTGATGAAGAGATCCATATGGTACGACACCTCAGATTAAGGCATTTGATGCCAGGGATAAAAAACGAAGAAGATCTAAAGAGAAGGGATATAAACATAGGAGGAAGGAGCTTTTATCTCGTCTCTAAAAGTAACAAGAAGATAGAGAACCATATGATGACGCTACTCAAGTTATTTGGTCCTGAAAGTGTAATCCATATAGCACTGACACCTTATAATAATGTCTTATATGTTAAACTAAGAATAACATTTGCTAAAATAAACTCCCTTGAGACAGCTCTTAGAAAGGCCGTAAAAAAGATTGAGAGGGGGATAAAGAATTAAATTTAGGGAGGTGAATCATGATAGAGGCTATAAGAAAAAGGAGAAGTATAAGGGCCTTTAAGCCAAAGGCAGTGGAAGAAGAAAAGATAAGAGAGATATTAAAGGCAGCAATGTTCTCACCCACTGCCTGGGATACAAGGGCATGGGAGTTTATTCTTGTCAAGGACCCAAAGACCAGAAAGGCCCTTTCAGAGGCAACCCCCTATGCCTCATATGTGAAGGATGCGCCTGTAGTAATAGTTATCTGCTATGATAACCAGAAAGGCAGGAGGTTCAAAGAGGATGCGTCAATCTGTGCAGAACACATCCACCTTGAGGCAGTAAATCAGGGTCTTGGAAGCTGCTTTACCCAGATAGCCGACTCGGAAGGCTCCCATGGTAATGCGGAGGCATATGTCAAAGAGCTTCTTGGCATTCCTGACACATACAGGGTACAATGTATGATGCCTGTTGGTTATCCTGCAGTTGAACTGCCTGAGCATTCTGACAGCGAGTTTGATGAGGAAAAAATACACCATGAGAGATTTTAAATGAGATTCATCGGAGACCTTCATATACACTCCAAATACTCAAGGGCTACAAGCAAAGAGATGACCCCTGAGGGGCTTGCCTATTGGGCCCAGCTAAAGGGTATCAAGGTTATTGGAACAGGTGACTTTACCCATCCTGACTGGTACAGGGAATTGAAAGAGAAACTCCTGCTACAGGACAATGGTCTTTACAGGCTCAGAGAAGAGGTCACCACAGTGCCTGAGCGATGCAGGTCTGATGTCTATTTTATTCCCACTGCTGAAATAAGCTGCATCTATAAAAAGGGTGACAGGACAAGAAAGATTCATATTGTGATAATACTTCCAACACTGGAGCTTGTTGCAGCCTTCAATGCACGACTTTCAAAGATAGGCAATCTGACAGCCGATGGTCGTCCTATTATTGGTCTTGACGCAAAGAGACTTCTTGAGATGATCCTTCAGGTTACAGAGGACTCCCTTGTAATACCCGCACATGCCTGGACACCCCATTTCTCTATATTTGGTGCCTTCTCAGGCTTTGATTCCATCGAGGAGTGCTTTGAAGACCTTTCAGACAGGATATATGCAATAGAGACAGGGCTCAGCTCTGACCCTCCCATGAACTGGCGGCTTTCAGGATTGGATAATATAACACTTGTTTCAAACTCCGATGCCCATTCTCCATCCAAGCTTGGACGAGAGGCTAATATTTTTGATACAGATCTTTCCTATGAAGGGATAATAAACTCCATAAAGAGTGGCAGAGGTTTTGAAGGTACCATTGAATTCTATCCTGAGGAGGGTAAGTATCACTTTGATGGTCATAGAACCTGTAATGTTTGTATATCACCTGAAGAGACCAGGAAATATGGATACAAGTGTCCTGTCTGTGGAAGGCCTGTTACAGTGGGAGTTATGCACAGGGTGGAGCTACTTGCAGACAGGAACAATGGCTATAAGCCAGAAAGAGCAAAGCCCTTTTATTCAGCCATACCTCTTCAGGAGATTATCGCTGAGGCAGTTGAGGCAGGTGTAAATACAAAGAAGGTACAACAACTCTACATGAAGGTTCTGCAGGATATAGGGCCCGAGTTTGATGTGTTATTGAACAGAGAAATTGATGACATTAAAAGGTCCGCTGGTGAGATGGTGGCTGAAGGTATTAGACGGATGCGAGATGGTGAGGTCAGGATAAGACCGGGATTTGATGGCGAATTCGGAAAGATAAGGCTCTTTGAGGAGATAGAACGGCAGGAGATCAAAGGACAGACCCTCCTTTTCAACTCCTGATGACAAAAAAGATACTGATAGGTATCCTGTCCATGGTGATTGTTCTTGAAGCCTCATGGTATTTCTTACCCAACCAGTGGGTTGAGCAGAAGATAGAGTCAAGCCTCGGTTTTAGTATTGCCCGTCGTAAGATTACAGCGGACATTGATTCATTAAAGAAGAGCCCGCCCTTTCGGTTTTCTGTAAGGAATATCCTCTTGAAGAGACAAGACCATCCCCTTATAAGTATGGAGGAGGTATCGGGGAGTATCAATCCCCTTTCAATTCTCTCATCGTATATATCAATTAATGCAAAAGGTGAAATCTCTGACGGAGTATTAGACACTGTAATGGATATAGCTCCGGATGGAGTACTTTTTAATTTTCAGATTAAGGATCTGGAGATAGAGGCCCTTCCTTTATCGCGATTGTCAGGGGTTAATGGCAGGGGAGATCTTCGTGGTAGAGGAAGTCTATACATCTCTCTGGATAACAGAGAGTTGAAAAGATTCAACTATATTGGTTCAGTTGAGGATGTTCTTCTTGAAGATACAAGTATTGGAGGTGATATCATACCCCTCAGCCTCTTTGAAAGGATCATTTTTACTGTGCGATTAGAAAGGAAAACCCTTTTCTCAATGAAAGGTATTTTAAAGGGTGACGGGGTAACAGGATTTTTCAATGTAAAAATAGAAGGGCTTAAGCTGTCAGGTTCTATTGATATAATCACAGAGAAGAGGTACAGGAAGAAAGAAAAGCTTGCCAGGATTTCAGATTTTACAGGTGACAATTACTACTATATTGCATTCAAAGGGAGTATTTCAGAATTGTTCAGGAAGAAGATTTTTTATTGAGTTTTTTGTCGTAGAATCAGTCATTTTGGTTATAATATTACAATGTCTGATTTCACACATATAGATGAAGAGGGTAAGGCAAGGATGGTTGATGTCTCGGGGAAACCCCTCACAGAGAGGGAGGCCGTAGCCAGTGGCAAGGTTAAGATGAAACCCGAGACACTGAAGCTGATAATAGAGAACAGGATTGCCAAGGGAGAGGTCTTTCAGGTCGCAAGGATTGCAGGGATAAAAAAAACAAAAAAGACATCTCAACTTATTCCCCTGTGTCATCCACTTGGTATTACCTCCGTAAAGGTTGATTTTAATATTGTTGATGATGAGAACGCTGTGGAGATTGTTTCACGCGTGAAGACAACAGGTCAGACAGGTGTGGAAATGGAAGCGCTTACAGCCACAGCAGTGGCTGCATTGACAATCTACGATATGTGCAAGGCCGTTGACAGAGAGATGGTTATCACCCAGGTTATGCTTCTTGAGAAGCGTGGAGGTAAAAGTGGCGAGTTTAAAAGAAGCCTTGAGAGTAGATGAATCAGGGGTTATTAAACATTAATCTAATCGTCCTGACCATCCTTCCCCTTGTAATTATCCTTTTTTTATTCATCCTTTTCAGATACATAAAGAAAAAAAGCAGGCAGGAAAGGGAGAAACAGACCGAGATCTCCTTCATGGCTCAGACCTTTCATCAGTTGCTTTCACAGTTAAAAGAAAAGGAACGGGAACTGGAAAGACTCAAAAAGATAGCAGAGGAAAGGGCTGACTTTGTTGAGAGCTACAGCAACAACATTATCCAGAGCGTACCAAGCGGTGTTGTCAGCTTTGATAACAATCTCATTATCACAAAGGTCAATACTGCGGCATCAAGGATTCTTGATACCAGACCTGAAGATATGGTGGGAAAAAGTTATGAAGAGATATTTACCTCTCCAGTGAAAGAACTGTTATCAAAGAAAGAACCTATCAGCAGAGCAGAATGTGCCTATACAATAAATAATGGTCGTAAAATCTATCTGGGGTTGACACTGTCGCAATTATTTAATCAAAGGGAAGAGCAGATAGGGTATGTACTTGTTTTTACAGACCTTACAGAACTCAAAACCCTTGAAAAACAGATGAAACTCAGACAATGGCTATCTTCCCTTGGTGAGGTTTCCCTTGGAATCGCCCATGAACTGAGGAATCCCATGGCTGTAATCTCAGGATATGCCAAGATCTTATCCAAGAAAGGAGACAACCTTCCAGAAGTAAAGGCCATCATGGATGAAATAAATGTGATGAACAGGATAATAGAGGACTTCCATTCCTTTTCAAAGTCTGTAAAGCCTAATCTACAGAAGACCGATCTCAAAGGCCTCCTTGAGAAATCTGTCAGACATATCCTCAAGGAAAGGAAGGATGTGGAGGTGAGCCTTTCATCTGATGATATCTGGATAAACACAGATGAGGTATTACTGAAACAGGCAATCAATAACCTGTTGCAAAACGCCATTGAGGCCATGCCTGAAGGTGGCAGGCTGGATATCATTGTAGCATCAGATACTGACAGCAGAGAGGTTGAAATCATTATAGAGGACACAGGTTCAGGTATACCAGAAGAGATAAGGGACAAGGTCTTCCTGCCCTTTTACACCACAAAGGACAGTGGCTCTGGCCTTGGTCTTGCCATTGTACATAAGAACATCTCCCTGTTGAATGGAAGGATATCCTTTGACTCCAGCAGAGAGGGAACAAGATTTAAAATTGTTTTACCACAAGATTATTCTTAAAAAAATGCCTCCTTTTAGGTTAAAATATCTCTCGCAATGAGTTTGATATACCTGTACAGAAAACCGGCCCTGAGTGATGGCAGGGTCAATAACCTCCTTAAAACAATTAAAGAGGATATTACACCACTTGTTTCTGGCCTTCGCACAGAGTTCTGTTTTTACATACAATCAGGTAGAGAATTGAACAACAACGAAAAGGTGATCCTTCAGTGGCTTCTTGCAGAGACCTATGAACCCCATAACCTCTCAGAACAACCCTTCCTCACAGAGGATGATCACTCCATCCTGATAGAGGTGGGTCCACGGATGAATTTCACAACCTCTTGGTCAACGAATGCTGTGTCCATCTGTCATACCTGTGGGATTACTGCCATCACGAGGATAGAACGTTCCCGCAGATACAGGTTTCTTATAACTGAAAGGCTCTCACAGAGTGACAGAAAGGAGATAGTCTCCAGGATACTTCCACTTATCCACGACAGGATGACTGAATGCCCCTATCCTGAACGGCTCACCACATTTGAGACAGGCATCAGGCCTGAGCCTGTCTATACAGTGCCCTTGATAGAAGAAGGCAAGGAGGCGCTGAGAAGGATAAACAGGCAGATGGGGCTTGGCTTTGATGAGTGGGATATTGATTATTATTACAATCTCTTTGTAAACGAGATAGGCAGAAATCCCACAAATGTGGAGTGTTTTGACCTCAGTCAGTCAAACAGTGAGCATTCACGGCACTGGTTTTTCAAAGGGAGGCTTCTGATAGACGGTGCAGAGGTTCAGGAGACATTAATGGATATTGTAAAAGAGCCTCTTGGATACAGTAATCCAAATAGCGTTATTGCCTTTAAGGATAATTCCAGTGCTATTCAAGGCTTTGAGATAGAGACCATTATTCCTTCTCTTTCAGGAAACCCCTCTTCTTTTGCCAGGAAGAGAAAGAAATACCACATTATCTTTACTGCAGAGACCCATAACTTTCCCACTGGGGTAGCTCCCTTTCCTGGTGCAGAAACAGGTACAGGGGGAAGGATAAGGGATGTCCATGCCACAGGAAGGGGAAGCCTTGCAATAGCTGGTACTGCTGCCTATTCTGTCGGTAATTTACAGATACCAGGATATAGACAGCCCTGGGAGGAAGAATTCCACTATCCATCCAATCTTGCCACACCACTACAGATTGAGATAGAGGCAAGCAATGGTGCCTCTGATTATGGTAACAAGTTCGGAGAACCAATCATACAGGGTTTTACCCGTTCCTTTGGTCTTAGACTTCCTGATGGAGAGCGGTATGAATGGGTAAAGCCCATTATGTTCACTGGTGGAGTAGGACAGATAGACGACCTGCATATTGGAAAGGGTGAACCAGAGAAAGGCATGCTTGTGGTAAAGATTGGTGGGCCTGCCTACAGGATCGGTATTGGCGGAGGCGCTGCTTCAAGCATGATACAGGGAGAGAATATCGAAGAGCTTGACTTCAGTGCGGTTCAACGAGGCGATGCCGAGATGGAGCAAAAGCTTAACAGGGTTATCAGGGCATGTGTTGAGCTTCAGCATGAAAATCCCATCATCAGCATACATGACCAAGGCGCTGGTGGGAATTCAAATGTGGTAAAGGAGATTATCTATCCAGCAGGTGCAAGGATTGATATCCGGAAGGTAATACTTGGTGATCAGACCCTGTCTGTTCTTGAGATATGGGGTGCTGAGTACCAGGAGAATGATGCTATCCTTATAAAACCAGAAAGTCTTGAACTATTCACAGAACTCTGCGAGAGAGAAAAGCTCCCCTTTTCAGTAATCGGTGAGGTTACAGGAGATGGATATGTAATCGTCTATGACAGCACTGATGGCTCCACACCTGTAAATCTGCAGCTTGAAAAGGTTCTGGGCAGGATGCCGCAGAAGACCTTTGAGTTAAAAACCATCCAGCGTAAACTGTTACCATTAAACCTTCCTGAAAACCTCACAGTAAGAGATGCCCTTGAACGGGTATTGCGACTTCTGTCGGTTGGGTCAAAGAGATTCCTTACCAACAAGGTTGACCGGAGTGTAACAGGTCTTATTGTACAACAACAGTGTGTTGGTCCACTTCAATTGACCCTATCTGATGTGGCTGTGGTAGCCCAGAGTCACTTTGTTACCACAGGGGCAGCCATATCTATTGGTGAACAGCCCATAAAGGGGCTTATAAGCCCTTCTGCCATGGCCAGGATGTCAGTGGGTGAGGCACTAACAAATATCGTATGGGCAAGGATTACCGCCCTTGAGGATATCAAATGCTCTGGCAACTGGATGTGGGCTCCAAAGCTTCCTGGTGAGGGTGTACGGCTTTATGAGGCAGCCACTGCACTGAGAGATGTAATGAAAGACCTTGGTGTTGCCATTGACGGAGGTAAGGACAGTCTTTCCATGGCTGCACTTGTGAAAGCCCCCTCTGGCGACACAGAGGTTGTCAAATCGCCAGGCACCCTTGTTATATCTGCATACGCTGCCTGCCCTGACATAAACAAGGTGGTGACGCCTGACATCAAATATCCTGGGAAAAGCAAGATCCTCTATATAGATTTAGGTAAAGGCAAATACCGCACAGGTGGTTCTGCACTTGCACAGGTATACAAACAGATTGGTGACGAATCACCCGACCTTGATGACACGGATCTCTTTAAACGTGCCTTCAGGGCTGTACAGGAACTGATTGATGAAGGTCTTATCCTTTCAGGACATGACCGCAGTGACGGTGGGCTTGTTACAACCCTTCTTGAGATGGCCTTCTCTGGTAACTGTGGTCTTGATATTGACCTGAAAAGCCATATTGAAGACCCTGTAAGATTGCTCTTTTCAGAAGAACTGGGCCTTGTGATGGAGTACCTCCAAGAAGATGAACAGGCTGTTCTGGAGAGGTTTAAAAAACATGGCATACCATGTGAAATAATTGGCTTTACCAGGGTGGAAAAAGAGATAAACATAAAGGTCAATGATGTGACAGTCCTGAAGGAGGAGATGCCTCTATTGAGAGAAGTATGGGAGGAGACAAGCTACCGGCTTGACAGGCTCCAGGCAAACCCTGAATGTGTTGATGAGGAAAGGAGGGTAAGCAGAGAGAGAAAGGCGCCGCCCTATGCCATCACCTTTGAACCTGATGAGACACCTTTTGAGATACTCAGGAAAGAGGCAAAACCAAAGGTGGCCATACTGCGTGAGGAGGGCAGCAATGGAGACCGAGAGATGGCCTCGGCCTTTTATCATGCTGGATTTGATGTCTGGGACATCACCATGACAGATCTACTGAACAGAAGAGTCTCCCTCAGTGAGTTCAAGGGTGTTGCCTTTGTGGGAGGTTTCAGCTATGCTGATGTGCTTGGCTCAGCAAAGGGCTGGGCAGGTGGAATAAGATTCAATAGTGCCCTGTATAATGAATTTGAGAAATTCTATTACAGAGCTGATACCTTCAGTCTTGGTGTATGTAATGGATGCCAGCTTATGGCGCTCCTTGGCTGGGTACCATGGAGGGGCATTGATGATATCCATCAACCCAGGTTTATACAAAACCTCTCAGGAAGATTCGAATCGCGATTCTCCACGGTTAAAGTAATTGAAAGCCCTGCCATAATGCTAAAGGGGATGGAGGGTTCTGTACTTGGAGTTTGGGTGGCACACGGAGAGGGTAGAGTGTATTTCCCTGACGAGAATATAAAGAAGGAGGTTATTGATAAAGCACTTGCTCCCCTCAGATACGTTGATGACGAGGGGAAGCCCACTGAAACCTATCCCCTGAACCCAAATGGCTCTCCAGAGGGTATTACAGCACTCTGCTCACCTGATGGTCGCCATCTTGCAATGATGCCTCATCCTGAGAGGACCTTTCTCAAGTGGCAATGGGTATGGATGCCAGAGGAGTGGAAAAAACAACTAAGGGCATCACCCTGGTTAAGACTATTTCAGAATGCTTTCCACTGGTGTGAGGAGAGTTAAATCTCCTTAACAGGACCAAGAAGAGTTATGGCAATATCATTGTCCCTGAAGAGCATGTCAGACAGATCTCTGATCTCATCAATATCCACACTATCAATAATCTGAATAATCTCATCAGGGCTGTAGTATCTGCCATAGTAGATCTCCTGACGGGCTATGTTTGTCATTCTGCCCGAGGTTGATTCAAGGGCAAGTATTATATTGCCTCGTAGTTGTTTCTTGGCCCTTTCAATCTCTTCACTGGTCACGGTATCCCTGAATGTTCTGAACTGTCTCTCTACTATCTCGATAACCTCTCTGTATTTCTCCGGTGATGTCCCCACATAAACACCAAAGAGCCCTGTATCAAAGTAAGAGGAGGCAAAGGAATAAACTGTATAGGCAAGCCCCTTTTCCTCCCTGATCTCCTGAAAGAGCCTTGAACTCACACCCATTCCCATTATTGTGTTCAGGAGCAGAAGGGCGTATCTGTGGGGGCTTGTCTGTGAGACACCCTCTACCCCCATGCAGATGTGTACCTCTGCACAGTCTCTTGTTACAGCCTTTTTTACTGGATTAAAAAAGGGTTTTTTAGAGTTTTTTTCTTTGCCTGATAGGCTTATCTCACCTATACAGGGATTCAGTATATCCTCTACCCTCTCATAATCAATATTACCCGCACAGGAGATAACGATGTTTTCCCTTGTATAATGTCTTTTAATGTACTCAAGCAACATCTCTCTGTTGAAAGTAACTATGCTCTGGGGATCTCCAAGTATCCTGTGACCCAGGCCTGAATCGTTCCATACAAGCTCATTAAAGAGGTCATGAACATGGTCGTCTGGTGTGTCTTCAGACATCCGTATCTCTTCAAGGACAACCCCTTTCTCCTTTTCAATCTCCTCAACCGGAAAGAGGGAATTGAGAAATATGTCTGCCAGCAGTTCTGCGGCATTGTAAAGATACTCATCCAGGGTCTTTACATAAAAGGTGGTGGTCTCCTTGGAGGTGAAGGCATTCAGGTCAGCACCCAGGGAGTCTACCTCACAGGCTATATCCTTCTGGGACCTTTTTGTGGTTCCTTTAAAGAACATATGTTCAAGGAAATGGGAAAGTCCCCTTTCGTGAGGCTTCTCATATCTTGATCCCACCTTCAGCCATATGCCAAGGGTAATAGAACGAACACCAGGGATCCGTTCCATTACAAGGGGGATGTTGTTTTTAAGATAGACCTTCTTGAACATAGAGTCTCCTTATATGGGAAAGACAGATGATTGAAGAGCAGAGGACTCCGGTAGAATCAGGCCCTCCCTGCAGATTTCATGGCATCCTTTCTGCTTAGCTTTAATCTGCCCAGTTCATCTATATCAATCACCTTCACCAGGACCTCATCTCCCACCTTAAGTACGTCTGAGACCTTTCCTATTCTTCTGTCAGAAATCTGTGATATATGAAGAAGCCCCTCTGTGCCAGGAGCAACCTCCACAAAGGCACCGAAATCAACAATCCTTTTTACCTTTCCCATATAAATCTGACCCACCTCGATCTCTTTTACAATACCCTCTATTATCTCCTTTGCCCTGTTTGCAGATGCCTCGTCTGAGGATATTATATTTACAAGACCTGTATCGTCTATATCAATCTTTACACCTGTCTCCTCTATTATGTTTCTGATAACCTTTCCACCCACTCCGATGACATCTCTTATCTTATCGGGTTTTATGCGCATGGTATAGACCCTTGGTGCATAGGGAGAGAGCTGTTTCCGTGGAGCGGATATCACACTGTTCATCCTTTCAAGGATATGGAGTCTTCCCTGGCGGGCCTGCTCAAGGGCCTTCTTCATTATCTCTGTTGTTATACCTGCCACCTTGACATCCATCTGGAATGCTGTGATTCCGCGTCTGGTGCCTGTTACCTTGAAATCCATATCACCAAGGTGATCCTCAAGCCCCATTATGTCTGAAAGTACAACGGCCCTGTCACCTTCCATAATGAGACCCATTGCAATTCCTGCAACCTGTGTCTCTATAGGCACACCTGCATCCATAAGTGCCATTGATGCCCCACACACGGTTGCCATGGATGACGAACCATTCGATTCAAGTATATCCGACACCACCCTTATTGTATAGGGAAATCGTTCCTTTGGCGGTATCATTGGTTTTATTGCCCTTTCAGCAAGGGCACCATGACCTATCTCCCTTCTGCCTGGTGAGCCAAGCCTTTTCACCTCACCCACACTGAAGGGAGGAAAGTTATAATGAAGCATGAATGATTTAAATGACTCTCCTTCAAGGGCATCTATCTTTTGTTCGTCTTCAGATGAACCCAGTGTTACAGCCACGAGTGCCTGGGTCTCTCCTCTGACAAAAAGGGCTGAGCCATGGACACGGGGAAGGAACCCCACCTTCCCGTATATGGGCCTTATCTCCTCAGGTTTTCTTCCATCCGCCCTTACGCCTTCGTTAAGTATCATACCCCTTACGAGTTCTTTCTCTATATCATGGAATATGCTTGATATTACTTTTGATCTGTCTTCATCTTCGGTTGAAAAATGGGCAATGGCATCCTCGAGTATAAGATCCAGTGCTTCCTGTCTCTTTAATTTCGTAGGTATCCTGATAGCCTCTTTCATTCTTTCAATCACATAATCGTAGACTTCTTTTTTGAGTTCTTCATCAAAGGATATTTCCTGTAGAGGTCTTTTGGTCTTACCGCACACACGGGCAAGCTCTCTCTGGATGGCATTTATCTTCTTTATTTCTCCATGGGCAAACTCAATGGCTTCAAGTACCTTATCCTCTGATACCTCCTGTGCTCCGCCTTCTACCATTACTACAGCTTCATCAGTGCCTGCCACAACAAAGTTCAGTTCCACTGATTCTGACTCATCAAGATCAGGCAGACATATTAACTGATTGTCAAGAAGTCCTACTCTTACAGCTGACACAGGGCCATTGAAGGGAATATCTGAGATCAAAAGAGCTGTTGATATGCCTATAATACCAAGTATATCCGACGCATTCTCTGTACCAAAGGAAAGCACTGAAACAATACCCTGTGTTTCTGAGTGAAACCCATCCGGGAAAAGAGGTCTTATGGGTCTATCAATAAGTCTGGAGACCAGCACCTCTTTTTCTGATGGCTTGCCTTCTCTCTTGAAGAAGCCTCCTGGAATCTTTCCTGCTGCATAGGCCTTTTCCTGATAATCTATTGTTAGAGGAAAGAAGTCAAGATCCTCTCTTATTCTCTTTTCAGCAACCGCAGTTGCAAGAATTACCGTGTCACCGTACCTGACAACTACTGAACCATCAGCCTGTTTTGCTAATTCACCTGTTTCAATAATCAGTTTTTTACCTCTTATATCAATATCAACACTCTGGGGATTGATATTCAACCTTTGCCGTTCTGCTTCGATATCTGACATTACTATCTCCTCTTAATTGGTTATTTTCTTATCCCTAAACGTTCAATGAGCCTTTCATATCTGTTTCGGTCGGTCCTTTTCAGATAGTCAAGAAGTTTTCTTCTCTGGGCTACCATCTTCAGAAGTCCCCTTCTGGAATGATGATCCTTCTTATGGACCTTAAAATGTTCTGTTAGATAATTGATTCTTTCAGTAAGGATTGCCACCTGCACCTCGGGTGAGCCAGTGTCGTTTTCATGGGTTTTGAAAGCTTCAATCAACTCTTGTTTCCTCTCCTTGGTAAGAGCCATTATACCACCTCTCCTTTCTTTAGTTTTAATTAACTACTTTGCCCCCTCAAATTATAAAAAACATATTAAGTAATTTTAAGAATAACATAGTGGTAACAATCCTGTAAAGTGGCGTATTGGTAACGTAATACCAGATTATAAGTGGTTACCGCAGAGAAATTTTCCTTGTCTTTTTCTGGTAATAAGTTTAAAATATACAGAACAGGAAGCTGGAAATGTAGCACCTCAAGGATATCCCGCTGGGTAGGGGGCTAATTTCAATCTTCCCTGATATTATCTAATATAACAAGGAGGATGTCTACATGAAGAAGTTAATATTAACAGGAATAACAGTAATACTCTTGTTGGTTGTGTCGCTTTTTGTTTATGCTGGGGAGGCTGCCAGAAAGAATGCTCAGACAGTATCCGATGGAAAAACGGTTTCAATAGAATATACCTTAAAGCTTGAAGACGGTACCAAAGTGGATTCTAATGTAGGTGGTAAGCCATTTACATTTATTCAGGGAAAACACCAGATTATTCGTGGTCTTGAAAAGGCAATTAATGGTATGAAGGTGGGGGAGACAAAACATGTTGTAGTATCTCCTGAGGAAGGTTATGGTCCTGTGCGTAAAGAGGCCTTTCAGGAAGTAGACAAAAGCAAGGTTCCTCCAGATGCCCTTAAGGTTGGAGTCATGCTTAAGGGGAAAGACCCCTCAGGTGGTGTTATCTTTGCAAGGGTTGCTGAGGTGAAAGAAAAGACCGTGGTTCTGGATTTTAATCATCCCCTTGCAGGGAAAAAGCTTTATTTTGATGTGAAAATACTGGATATCAAGGATAATAAAGAGAAGAAGTGATTTTCATCGCCCTGTGTCCCATGGATAGGGGCACAGGGCTCGGCATGACAACATACACCCATCCACTCATTCACCCATTTACCCATCCACTGATCACTGCCTCTATTATATCCCGCTTTCCTTTCCTGATCTAATATCTTTGTGAACACCAATGCTGGTGATTAAAGTTTTTTTCAAATCCGGACGATATTATACAGAAAGGTTGCAACCATGTTCGAGCATTGTAGAGAGCTCTTTTGCCAGTTCTCATCTGTGCATAGTTTGGTCCGTCGGAATGAAGAGGGGTAGGATGCCACATTTGCTCATTCTCCGAAATATTAAAAAATAATTAACTGCAGAGAGGTGCAGATGATCAGATTCCTGAGAAATATCTCACTGAAAAAGAAATTTATACTATTGTTTGGTTTTGTAGTAGTAGCTACTGTTTTTACTATTGTGGCAGGTACAATATCTTTGGAAAAGACCAAGGTGGGTGGGAGGTTTTATAAAGGAATTGAACTGAAGCGTGATGCCATCGATGAACTTGCTCGTATAAGAATGAATGTAAACCTTGTAAGAGGACTTTTCTATGCACAACTCTACTCCTATGATGAGGCAGTATCAGACAATATGAGATTGATAATCAAAAATACCAACAACCTGTTCAACAGCCTGAACAAAAAGATGAAGAAAACCGGTGATGATAGCATCTATTGTGGCTCATGTCACAGCCTGGATCGTGCTGAGCAAATATTCTCATCCGTTAAAGAGTCTGAGGTTGTATGGAGAAGATTTACTGACAAACTTATAAATACAGCCCTGTCTGATATTGAAAAAGGCAAAACAGATGAGCTTGCTGCCCTTATTTATGGTGATCTTGACAACGATTTCTACAGCATCATGGATTTAACATCTCAGCCACTTAAGACCTTACGTGAAATATATCCTCACCTTGTAAACAGATTAAAGAAAGAGTCAAACATATTAAAGCTGGGATTTCTGGTTGGTGGCATTACATTTATAATGTTTCTTGCCGCCATGCTGTTTTTGTTCTTGAAGCTTATAGTTCAGCCTGTGAAGAATGTTGCATATACATCTGAGAGGATATCACACGGTGAATTTGAATCTGTTGTGGTTAAATCTGACAGTAAAGATGAAATCGGAGAAATGGTTTCAGCTTTTAATAAAATGACAACAGAGATATCCAGAATAGTTAAGAAGATAAAGCAACAAATAATTAGAATATCAAACTCTTCTACCGACCTGTCTACAACGGCAGACGCACTTTCTAAATCTACCGATGTGCAGGCAAATCAGGTTGAGCAGGTAGTTACCGCAGCAACAGAACTTTCGCAGACCATAATGGATATTGCACAGAATGCCTCTGAGGCTGCAGAAGCCTCAAACGAGGCAAACGATGTTGCAGCTGCAGGAATGGAGATAGCAGAGGATGCAATGAAAGAGATAAAAAGGATTTCAGAGGTTGTAGCCAATGCGGAAAAGACCATCGAGATTCTTGGAAAAAGATCACAGGAGATCGGAGAGATAACTTCTGTTATTAATGATATTGCAGAACAAACCAATCTGCTTGCACTTAATGCCGCCATTGAGGCTGCGCGGGCAGGTGAGAATGGAAGAGGATTTGCAGTGGTTGCTGATGAAGTGAGAAAACTTGCTGAAAAAACAGCTCAATCGACAAAAACAATATCAGAAAAGATAAAATTAATTCAGACAGAGGCAGAAAACTCGGTTAGCACCATACATGTAAGCAGGGAAGAGGTTCAGAAGGGGGTTAAATACATTGACATGATTCACCAGTCATTACAGTCAATACTAAAGGTATCTACAAAATCCAATGATATGGTACAACATATTGCTACTGCTACTGAAGAGATATCATCTGCTTCTGAGGAGATTGCACAGAGTATGCATAGCGTATCAAAAGAAATAACAGAGACAGTAGATGCAATAAAGCAACTCAGAGAGCTATCAAACGAACTTGCAATGATTGCACATGAATTGAAAGGAGAGATGAGCTGGTTCAAGATAGAAAAAGAAGAGAAAGTGGCAGTATTGCCTATGGAAATATATGAGTATGGAAACTCCTCTGAAAGAAGTGTCCGTCTTGAGGAGGGAGGACTTATGGAGGAATGGGGCGGTAATGGTGGAGACAGAAGTTAGTATTTCATCAATATCACTTGCACATTTGACAGAATATAAAGGATTAAAATATAATTTTTTTGTGGGCGATTAGCTCAGTGGGAGAGCGCTGCCTTCACACGGCAGAGGTCGCAGGTTCAATCCCTGCATCGCCTACCATACTTTTTTCCTTTTAATTACAAGCAGTTTTGAGCCTGATAACCTCAACCTTACCATCCTGATTAGCACCTGATTGTATAGTTTTTGTATAGTTCATTTCAGGGTTATTGATTGTGTTATCTAAAATATCTACCGCTTTGACCTTATGAGATGGTGCAAGATGAGCATATCTGAGGGTCATTTTTATATCCTTATGACCTAAAAGCTCCTTTACTGTGGTTAAATCAACACCTGCCATTACAAGATGACTTGCAAAGGTATGCCTTAAATCATGGAACCTGAAATCCTTAATCTTAGCCCTTCTTAAGGCAGTATGAAAGCTTCTTTTAACATCCTTATAGGGTTTACCAGTTTTAGGGTCATAAAAAACATAAGGAACATCTAACCTTCTGGTTAAGCCTTTAAAGGTCTCTTTCAGGGTATTGTTTATTGGAATTTCCCTTCTTTCACCGTTTTTGGTCTTATCAAGCAATATAAAACCATGTATAAGGTCAACATTTTCCCATTTAAGGTTAAGTATCTCTGATTTCCTCATACCAGTATTTAATGCAGTAATAACTATTGGCTTAAGGTGAGGGTCGCAACACTCAATAAGCCTTTGGCATTCCTCTTTTGAAAGATACCTGAGCCTTTTGTTATTTACCTGTAAGAGCTTACACCTTCTAACCCTTTTCAAAACATCCTCTTCGACCATATTCCAGTCAACGGCTTTTCTAAACATAGCCTTTAAAAGAGATATGTTTTTATTTACACTTGCAGGTTTTAAGCCCTTGTTTATAAGGTCTGTCTGGTATTGCTCAACAATGTAGGTATTGAATCTCCTTAATGGAATATTGCCAAAGTATTCTACAAGCTGATTAATCCTGTATTGCTTACTGTCTGCTGACCTGTGTCTGCCTATCATCCACTGTGAATATTTCTCAGCAAGTTCTTTAAAGCTATAATTGGCAATCTTCTTAATCTCAGGCTCCTTACCTTCTCTAATCTGAGCCTTCCTTTTGTGTAATAAAGCCTCTGCATCCTTAAACCTTGTAGAACCTGAAGACTCATAGATTATCTTTCCATCAAG
>JALUSH010000253.1:0-2228 GCA_027016675.1 Thermodesulfovibrio sp. | reverse complement strand
GATACGACCTCTCTTATAAATGCCTTTTACCTTTGCCATAACCCTTTTTCACCTTCCTTTCCTTTGAGGTTTTTAAATCTCTCTCAACATAATCAAGCAGTATCATTAAAGACTTGCTTGGCTTTTTCTTACCTGCTTCCAGAAGGTAAATATAATTGGTGGTAACACCTACAAGCTCACCTAAAGCCCTCTGAGATAGATTAAACCTTTTCCTTAGCCTTCTAATATCTTCTGGTTTCCAAGTCTTCATATCCATATTATACCTAACTTGGTTAGAAAAGTCAAGTATACAATTTACTATACAGTCATTTATTAACAGGTTATTTATTCTTATAAATCAATAAGTTAGATATGGCCTAAAAACCTGTCTCTGCCTGATATAGGCAGTGGTCATCTTAGTTATAAGCCCTAATTTTGGATGGTAATTTAACCTCTGCTATGGGTGTTCTGGAGTGTTTGGTAATCCATCGGTCAATCTCTGATTTCCTGAACCTTACATACTTACCTAACTTAAAAAAAGGTATGGCTCTTAAAGAGACCTGTTTATAAATCCATGATTCCTCAACCTTAAGGTATTCTGCTAAATCAGATACAGTAAACACCTTCTCATTATCCCCTGTGGGGATTTCTTTAAAGAGGTGCTTAATCTCCTCTTTAACAACCTCTCTGATTGCGTCTTTGAATACCTTAAGGTCTTTTTCCTCTAAAAGCATTATTCCAGTATCCCTCTAAGGTGTTTATCTAAGTATGTTATCTGGAAGATTTCATCAATCCTTTCTTTAACCTTCAGTAATGTAAGCATAGCATCGTCATAATTTCCTAATCGTTTATGGCTTAACATCAATTTCATTTGCTTAAGCAATACCTCTGAACGAGGTATCTGTTTAAGCATATCCTTATCAATGTCATTTTCCTTTAGCCATTTCTTAAAGCCCTCTAATGCCTCGTTAAACATCTCCTCAGTGGTTATCATCTCAAGCCCCCCTTACCATCAGTGAGTTAGCCCTTTATATCCTTCCTTCTTTAAAAGCTCCTCATAGAGCTTATTTTGTAATTCAATAAAATCCTGCTTAATCTTCTGAAGTTCATCTTTAACGGCTAAAAAAGTATCCTGCCTGTCTATCAGGGTTATTATTATCCTGATTAAAGCTAATTGGCTTAAAATCTCCTTTTCGGTCATATTTCAACACTCCTTTCAGGGTATGTGGTAGGGGAAAATCAGATTTAAAAGCCCTTTAAGCTTATTCCTCTTCAGAGTAAACATCAAAATCCCCCTTTTTACTGCTTATGTCGATAGTCTTAAAATCAGATGGAGAGATGTTTATAACAATCCTCTCGTCCATAACATCACCTGTAAGCTTTACAAAGCTCTCTAATAGCTTCCTTATCTCTCCTGCAACCAATACGGCAAGTTTACCCTTCTTTTTTCTCTTTGCATCTTCAAAGATTTCCAGTAAAGACCTGTAAAGGTAATCAAGCTTTTTGCCTATGGTTTCAACCTTTATCACTTCATCAATCTGGATTAAGTCTTTTTTACTGCAAAGATGGTGTCTTTTATGCCTTACAACGGCATCATAGCTTTTGATGTCATAGGTTCTGTAAACCTGCCTGCAAGTAGCACCTCTTAAGAGCTCATAATCTATCTTGTCTCTTTCTGGATGTATACATATTTGACAGGGTTTAGCCATAATATCCCCCTTAAACTTTGAGCTTTATGTCTGGTATTTCCTCATTTAACCGCCTGATGGTCTTAGATAACAGGATGTTAATGATTGAGCCTCTTGTCAGGTAAGGTAACGAGGGTTTTGTAATTCTGCATCTATGAAACTCTTTAAGTCTGTTTACCTTATTTCTGTAATCTTTGTCATTAATTATGTCATCATAGCTCTTATAGAGCTTTTTTAGTTCTTTAATTATTTCCTGAATTTCTTTCTTGAGTTTCTCAAAGTCAATACTAAGCTCTGTATTTAAAGCAACCTCAATCTGTTTCTTAATCTGTTCAAGCTCTTCATGTTTTTGATAAATAGCTTCTGAGAGTTCGTGTTTTTCTACTGCATCCCTCTTAGCTTTTATGTCTCCTTCAAGATAGACCTTAAAAAGCTTATCGTTTCTTATCTGGTCAATCCTCTGTTTTAGCTCTCTAATCTTAAACTCCTCAGGTAAAGTATCCTCACCTAACAAGGCTTTTCTTTTCATACCTTCAAGCAAGATTTCAATCTCTTCCTCAA
>JALUSH010000252.1 GCA_027016675.1 Thermodesulfovibrio sp. | reverse complement strand
GTGCACTAATTTAAAACATCATTGGAGTATTGGAGTGATGGGTTAGTTATATATGTTTACCTTCTCGAACAATCCAGAACCCGGCTTTTTGAAATGTCTTTACAGCCCTCTGGTGATTTATACCGGGCAACTTAGGCATTGGCTATCTCTACATAGCGAGATTCCTCATCCTTTGCTAATTCTTCTACTTTTTTTAGATATGCCTGTATGGCATCTTTGATGTTTTCAAGTGCTTCTGCTTCTGTTCTTCCCTGCGACCAGCAACTCGGTAACCCAGGCACCCATAGAGAATATCCTTCTTCTGTATTCTTAAGGCGAGTTGACTATCTCCATAATATTTAGTATCAAAATTGAAGGGATGGAGTAGTGAGGGTCTGTGGATATGTGCTAAAAAATTATTGAGCCAAGATGTGTTAAAATTGCAACATTATTGTGACAAAATTGCACATTTACCATTTTTTAGATTTATTATGTACTTTCAATGATAAATACAGGTAGTAGGAAAATTGCTTGCCAGATAAGATATAATGTGTTAAAATAGTCACATGAATGTGAAGGATACGCACATATATATTGGAGTGGTTGAGTATTGGAATATTGGGGTAGTGGAGTGATGGAGTGATGGAGTATTGGAGTAATGAGTGATGGGTAGGGAGAAAAGAAATATATTGATTGTTGATGATGACAGGGGGTATGTTGAGGAACTCCGGAGGGTGTTGAATGACCTGGGAAGGGTGGAGAGTGCCTACTCTGAGGAGGAATTCAGGGAGGTCTTCAGGCCATACAGGTATGACATTGTCCTTCTTGACCTCAGACTAAAGGAAGGCAAAGAAGGGCTCGATCTCCTTCAGTATATCATTGAAGAGGATCCAGCCTCTGTGGTAATAGTTATATCAAGATATGGAGATATAGCAACAGCAGTTGAGGCATTGCAGAAAGGAGCAAAGACATTCCTTGAAAAAAACAAAGTTACTCCAACAGAGATAAAGATCAGGGTTGAACATGTCCTGAAAGAAAGCATTGCAGAACGGCGTATCCGTCAACTGGAACAAAGCCAGGAAGTTGACGAGATAATAGGCGAGGACCCAAAGATACAAAAAATAAGAGACCTTATAAACCTCGTTGCGAAAGATGGCGAAACAACAGTATTGATCAGGGGCGAGACTGGCACCGGCAAAGAACTTGTTGCAAGGGCCATACATCGGATTGGTGCAAGAAAAGACGGCCCCTTTGTGAGTGTTGCCCTTACGGATATTAACCCAGAGACCATTACCTCTGAACTCTTCGGACACGAAAAAGGCGCCTTTACAGGTGCTCATAGCAGGCACTACGGGCTGTTTGAACAGGCCCACCGTGGGATACTTTTTATTGATGAAATAGGTGATCTACCGTTAGAACTTCAGGTAAAACTCCTCAGGGTGCTTGATCATAAAAAATTCCGCCGGATGGGTGGAAGTGAAGACATCTCAGTTGATGTGCAGGTTGTGACAGCAACAAACCAGCCTCTGGAGGAGATGGTCAGGGATGGAAGATTCAGGGAGGACCTCTATTACAGACTGAAGGTCTTTGAGATACATCTTCCGCCCCTCAGGGAAAGACGGGGTGATATACCGCTTCTTGCTAAATACTTCCTTTCCCAGATACATAGCAGAGGTAGAACACCTGCCAGGGATTTTACAAAGGATGCTATAGAGCTGATGCTCAGCTACCGCTGGCCTGGAAATGTAAGGGAATTAAAAGGGGTTATAGAAAATACAGCTTTGAGATGTAGACTTGAAGGGTGCAAAATGATCACAAAAAAACACCTTTTGCCTCAACTAATTGAAAAAGATGATAAGTTAAGCTCTTATGATGAGATAAACATTCTAAAAAGTATCGCAGAATACGAACTTAAGATGGTAGAAGAAGCGCTGATACGCTCTGGAGGCAAAAAGACAGAGGCATGGAAATTGCTTAAATACCCAAACAGGTTTTCCATGCTCAGAAGGGTAAAAAGGATACTACAGCAGTATCCTGACCTGGCAGAAAGGTTTCCGGAAGTAAGAAAAAAGTTGGGGTGGGGGAGTAGTGGAGTAATGGAGTATTGGAGTGATGGGATGAAGGTTTATACGAAATTAAGGAATAAGAATCGTGGGTATATGAAACTGGATGTATGGCAGAAGGCAATGGAATTGAATAAGATTGTCTGGAGTATTGTTT
>JALUSH010000251.1 GCA_027016675.1 Thermodesulfovibrio sp. | reverse complement strand
CCCAAGACCAATGACATCCTGTCCTTATCCACCTGCATAATTTGTATTCTTTCCCCTTTCCCTTCTTAAAATTTAAACTATTATACCATCATATTTAATATACGATGACATTTTTACCGGACACTACTGGGATTGCTTTATTTTTTATGAGGCATCCTACCTGAAAACAGTTTTTATATTAGACAGATATAAGTTATAATAAAACATAGAGATCTTGAAAGGAGGTTTTTTATAGCCACAGTTTACGGAAATACATCAGGCCTCAAAAAGAGAGAGATTCACCTGTTAGAACGTATCTACAGAAGGCGTATCCCTTCAAACTGCCTATTCACAAATGAACTGGTAAAATTTATTGTTTCCCTTTCCCATTCCTTTAACAGGCAGATTGGCATCATTATAAACAGAGCCGGTGTAGTAACCCATGTAATCGTGGGAGATAACAGGGGTATATTTATTCCTGATTTATCCTCATATCCAATTGGCAGGAAACCCTTAAGGGGATTAAGACTCCTGCATACCCATCTGAACAATGAACCCTTAACAAAGGATGACCTGACAGACCTTGCCCTTTTGAGATTTGACATTATTACTGCAGTGGGCATAAATGAGGGCATGCCTGCTCTCATCTATAATGCCCATCTGCTGCCTGATCTGGACAGGAGCTTGGAGGTAATGGAGCCTCTCCATTTCTCTTCCTTCCAGTTTAATTTTGAAGTGTTTATCTCATCCCTTGAAGAGGAGATGGATAGAAGGGCTGTTATATCCCAGGACGACCCAAGGGAACGGGCAATTTTAATAAGTGTATCTACTGCACCAAAATATCTTCAGGAGGAATCGCTTGATGAGCTTGAGGAACTTGCCCTTTCAGCAGATGTAGTGGTTCTTGGCAGGGTTATACAGCGTCTTAAAGAGATCAATCCCAAGTATCTGATGGGTGTAGGAAGATTGAAGGAACTCATTATCGATGCCCTGTCTAAAAGGGCCACACTGCTTATCTTTGACCAGAACCTCTCTCCTTCCCAGATGAAGGCAATTACAGATCTCACAGAGCTGAAGGTAATAGACAGAACACAGTTGATACTTGATATCTTTGCCAAGAGGGCACATACACGGGATGGTAAGGTACAGGTGGAACTTGCCCAGTTAAAATATCGTCTTCCCAGACTTTCAGGCAAAGGTACTGCCATGAGTCGTCTCACAGGCGGAATCGGTGGAAGAGGCCCTGGTGAGATGAAGCTGGAGATAGACCGGAGGCGGGTCAGGGATCGGATTCATCTCCTTGAGCGGGAGTTGAAAAAACTGGCCAAGGCAAGGCTTCAACGCAAGCGCAGAAGGGTTGAAAAGGGTGTTCCTATTGTTTCCATCATTGGTTATACCAATGCAGGAAAGTCCACCCTCTTGAATAGCCTCACAAGGAGTCATACCTTCACAGAAGAGAGGATGTTTGCCACCCTTGACACAGCAAGCCGTCGTCTCAGATTTCCAAGGGAGAGGGAGATAATAATAACTGACACAGTGGGATTTATCAGGGACCTTCCTGCAGACCTCGTGGCTGCATTCAAGTCTACCCTTGAAGAACTGGAGGATGCGGATCTGCTGATACATCTTGTTGATATATCAAATCCAAGGTTTGAGCAGCAGATAGAATCAGTGGAAAGGATAATCGATGAACTGGGTCTTTCCAGAAAGCCGAGGCTTCTTGTCTTCAACAAGATCGATTGTATTGCACAGGAGGAGGTTCAGAATCTCTGTTTCAGATACAATGCTATAGGCATCTCAGCAATTGACAGGAAGACCTTTGTTCCACTTCTTCAGGCCATAGAGGAGATGCTCTGGAGCAGGGAAGAAGCCTTCCCGGAGAGTGAAAAAATAGCCACATAAAGGGTATAATTGTAGCACACCAGAAATCCATAGAATATTAAGGAGTTTCTTTATGATTACAGAGTTCAAACCCAGGTGGATAGCCTGGGAAATAACAAGGAGGTGTAATCTCAGGTGTGTTCACTGCAGGTCTTCTTCTGAGACAATCGTTAAGGAGCATCCCGATTTCTCAACCGAACAGGCATTCAAGGTTCTTGATGATATTGCCAGTTATGCAAAGCCAGTGGTGGTTCTCTCAGGTGGTGAGCCCCTTATGCGTAAGGATGTATTCGTGATAGCAAAATACGGTACTGAACTGGGCCTCAGGATGTGTATGGCTACAAATGGGGTTCTGATAGACGATGAAAAATGTGAAAAGATAAAGGAATCGGGCATAAAGATAGTCTCCCTCAGCCTTGACGGTTCAACCGCAGAGGTTCATGATGATTTCCGGAAACAGAAGGGTGCCTTTGAAGGCACAATCAGGGCGGCACGTCTCTTCAGAAAGCATGGAATTGAATTCATTATAAACTCATCTTTTACTAAACGTAACCAGGAGGAGATTCCAAAGGTATACAGACTTGCAAAGGAACTGGGAGCCACTGCCTGGTACATGTTCATGATTGTGCCCACTGGAAGGGGTGAGGAGATCATGAGCGAGCTTATTTCAAAGGAGGATTATGAGGAGATCCTGCAGTGGCACTATAACATGGAAAAACTTGAAAAGGAGATGCTTGTTCGTCCCACCTGTGCCCCCCATTACTACAGGATTGTGCTCCAGAAATCAAAGGAAGAGGGAGAGAGCTTCAAGCGAAGATCGCTTAAATTCTCAACAGGCGGTGCAAAGGGCTGCATTGCTGGGCAGTTGATATGCCTTATAGATGTGGATGGGAATGTGCTGCCATGCAGTTATTTCCCAAAATCTGCAGGCAATGTCTTCAGGCAGTCCTTCAAGGATATCTGGGAGAACTCGCAACTCTTCAGGGAACTCCGTGACTTTAAAAGTTACAAGGGCCGCTGTGGTTCCTGTGAGTATATCAATGTATGCGGAGGCTGTAGGGCCAGGGCATATGCTGTCTATGGCGATTACCTCGAAGAGGAGCCCTTCTGCAGTTATGTGCCTGTGAAGATGAAAAAACGACTTGTGGCTAAGAAATAAAAGGAGGCTTTATGAGGGATGCTTTTCTCAGGGCATGTCGTGGTGAGACAGTGGATTATACTCCTATATGGATAATGCGTCAGGCTGGCAGATATCTGCCCCAATACCAGAAGGTACGTGCTAAAGTCGACTTCCTCACACTCTGCAAAACACCTGAGCTGGCTGCAGAGGTAACCATCCAGCCTGTGGATATCCTTGGCGTGGATGCTGCAATACTGTTTTCTGACATACTCATACCTGTTGAGGCAATGGGCATGAAGCTCAGGTTTCTTGAGAGAAAGGGGCCTGTCCTGAACAGACCCATAAGAACAGAAAGAGACCTCCAAAGGCTTAAACAGATAGAACCAGAAGAGGATCTTCCTTTTGTCCTTGAGACAATAAAAATACTCAGAAAGGCATTGCGAAGAAAAGTGCCCCTTATTGGTTTTGCTGGTGCACCCTTTACCCTTGCCACATACATGATAGAAGGCGGAAGTTCGAAAAATTTCCTTAATACCAAGACAATGATGCTTTCAGAGCCTCGGTTATTTCATAACCTCATGGATAAAATAACCGTGGCAACAGAGACCTACCTGTCTGCACAGATTAAGGCTGGCGCACAGGCTGTGCAGATATTCGACTCATGGGCAGGTGCCCTTGCACCTGATGATTACAAGGCCTGTTCACTCCCTTATGTAAAAAGAATCATCAAAAACCTCAAGCCCCTTGGTGTGCCGATTATATACTTTGTTAATAACTGCGGCGGCCTTCTGGAACCTGCCCGCACATCCGGTGCAGATGTAATCGGTATAGACTGGAGGGTTGATATGGGAAAGGCAATTACAAGACTTGGCAGGGAGGTCTCGGTGCAGGGAAACCTTGATCCTGTTGCGCTTTTTTCTGATGAAAAGGTGCTTGAGAGAAAGGTTCAGGATATACTGAAAAAAGGCCGTCGTGCAAAAGGACATGTATTCAACCTGGGGCATGGCATACTTCCGCAAACTCCTCCGGATATGGCAAGGGCACTGGTTCAGATGGTCCATGAACTGAGCAGCAGCAAATAATAACCTTCCGGTTAATGAACAAAAAGGGCCAAATTATCAGCTGGTGCCTTTATGATTTTGCCAACTCTTCCTATTCTGCTGTGGTGGCAGCAGTTATTTTTCCTGTATATTTCTCAAAAGAGATAGCTCATACACAGCCTCAGGCAGACCTCTGGTGGGGATGGGCCATCTCTTTAAGCATGGCCCTGGTGGCGGTGTCCTCTCCCATTATGGGTGGTATATCTGACTACTCAGGCAGAAGAAAAACACTCCTTATCATCTACACTCTTGTAGCAGTGGTAGCAACATCCCTCCTCTTTGTTCCTGAAAAGGGAATGGTCTTTCTTGCCTTTATTTTGATTATTTTTGCCAATTTTGCCACAGAGGGTGCCTTTGTATTCTATAATGCATATCTTCGGGATATTGCAGATAAAGGGCGTCAGGGGAGAGTTTCAGGCTGGGGATTCGGCCTCGGTTATGTGGGCTCAGTGGTATCGCTTCTTGTTGCCATCATGCTTATCAGGCAGGGCAATACTGACCTTGTCTGGCCCTTTGTGGGGATGTTCTTTCTGGTCTTTTCCATCCCTGCCTTTCTTGTGCTTCCCTCTCAGAAGACAGGCGGAAGTATCAGGAAAGGTGCAGTGAAAGGTGTTCAGGTGATAATCTTCACCCTCAGGGAGGCATTTACTACATCAAGAACACGGAGATTTCTCCTGTCATATTTCCTCTACAAGGATGCAATAAACACCATAATAGTCTTTTCAAGTCTCTATGCCTCGTCAACCCTTTCATTCAGTACAGAAGAACTGATATTGCTGTATCTCCTCATACAGGTTATGGCCTCAGTGGGCTCCATAGCGTTCTCTGTTCCCACTGACAGATGGGGCGCCTGGAATGTGGTTATGCTCTCGCTCATTATCTGGATACTGCTCAGCACCTGGACATACTTTTTAAAGGAAAAGGAAACCTTCTGGATTGTGGCATCTGTGGGAGGGTTTTTTCTGGGCACGATCCAGTCTGCCTCCCGTGCCCTTTACTGCAGATTCATACCAGAGGGCAGGGATGGAGAGTACTTTGGCATCTATGCACTTGCCGGGAAGAGTTCTTCTGTGATAGGGCCTGCCATGTTTGGACTTATTTCCTCTCTTACAGGTAATCAGCGTAACGGAATACTTCTTGTTATGTTGATGTTCTTTCTTGGAGCCATACTGATGATAGGGGTAAGAGATGAGAAGGAGGTTTAAATGATTCATTTCAAGGGAATCTGTAACCTTTTCATACCTGAAGAAAACACTCGGACTGGGTGATGGGAATCTCACAACCCATATGAAGAAGATCAGGCAGCAGAAGGCACTTTATGAAGGGTTCTGAGAATATCAGGAGGTTGACAAATCGTAATTTTATCTGTATAATTTACGATAATGAGCGAAATTTTACAGAAATATCGATTTTTAAACAGAATCCTGCCGCCATATTCTGAGGGAAGCAGAAAGCTCATACTCCTTACTGGTGCAAGGCAGACAGGTAAGACCACCCTTGCACGGCAAAAGTATTCTGCGCTTCGGTATATAAATCTTGATGCCCCTGAAAACAGGGACGCCCTGAGGGCTATACCAACAGAAATGTGGCACAGGGATGTGGGTAATGCTATTGTGGATGAGGCCCAGAAACTTCCTCCAGTGTTTGAAAAGATTAAATATGCCTATGACGAGGGTACCATATCCTTTCAGGTGATTCTGGGCTCAAGTCAGATACTTCTGTTAAAGAAAATAAGAGAATCCCTTGCTGGGAGAGTTTCAATTTATGAACTATGGCCATTGCTTATGTGTGAACTTCTCTACGACAAAGATACCGAAGAGGTACAACCACCTTTACTTGACAGGTTGCTTACAGGTTTAAAAGTTGGTGAAGCCTTTGGGGCTGAACCATCGGTATTGTTTGGCAGAGAAGGGACAGTAAGGAGAGATGTCGAGGAATACCTATTAAAATGGGGTGGTATGCCCGCACTTCTGAAACTCAGCGAAGATGAGCGATGGAAATGGTTAAAGGATTATGGATATACATACCTTGAACGAGACCTTGCTGATCTTGCAAGACTTGATGACCTGGGGCCATTCAGGGAATTTCAGAGGCTTACTGCATTAAGATCAGCAAAACTGCTGAATTATTCTGAACTGGCCCGTGATACAGGTATAAGCGTTGATACGGCAAGGAGATATCTTGAGTATCTGAAGATTTCCTATCAGGTGATCATGCTCAGACCTTACTATAGAAACCTTACCAGCACAGTGGTTAAGACACCAAAACTCTACTGGCTTGATGTTGGATTACTCAGGCAAATAAGTGGCTACAGAGGTCCTGTGACAGGAGAAATATATGAGACCATGGTGGTTGGTGAGATTATAAAATGGATAAAGACCATGCAGAAGGATGTGGAGATATATTTTTACAGGAGCCGTTCAGGGTTTGAACTGGACATAATAGTTCAAACAGCGTCCGGACTGATAGGTATGGAAATAAAGGCACGAAAAAGCATTGCCCGAACGGATATAAGAGCAATGAAAGAAGTGGCAAAAAGACTTGGTAGCGAGTGGCTTGGCGGAGTGGTGGTTTACAGGGGTGATGAGATTAAAAAACTGTCCGATCCAGATATCTGGGCAGTACCATCCTACAGGCTGTTTACCTGAAGCAGGGGAATTGTATGTTACGATGAAAGAAACTATTATCATAGTCTCAACGACTGCTCTGCCTCCAAGGGACTACCAAATAATAACAGACCTGAGATGTAAAAAAGAGAGGTGTCGTATCTCAAAACCAAAGCGCTCTTTTCTAGACTAAAGTGATTCGGAACAAAGTCTCCACCTACCCATATTAATGTCTCCTTACTGGAATCTTAAAAAGTATTTTGCATAATCTGTTGACCACATGGCATCTTTTATGATATTTTTAGTTTGCATCATTCCACAGAGGGGGCGTGTATGATTTCAAATAATTACCTTTCCAGAGGGATGCCCTTTTTATTCTTAACCTGATACATCAGAGCCTCTTTTGCAGAGATGAGGATGGTTTAAGAAATCTAATTGAAAAACTCAAACACCTGTTTCCCTTTGACTTCTCCATCTGTGGAGTAGCACGAATGAATGACGGAGTAAGCATAAAATCCTATGATGTGGTAAACATA
>JALUSH010000250.1 GCA_027016675.1 Thermodesulfovibrio sp. | reverse complement strand
TTATAATCTATATCACTTTCAGAATCATAAGGAGGAGGTAAGGAACTTGAAAAGGGTATTGAGTGGTATGCAACCAAGTGGTCATCTTCATCTTGGCAACCTTGTAGGTGCCCTTACCAACTGGGTTAATCTACAGGACAAATACGAGTGTTATTATTTTGTAGCAGACTGGCATGCCCTGACCACAAACTATCCCAACCCTTCTGTGATAAAGGAATACACAAGGGACCTGATAATGAACTTTCTTGCAGCAGGTATTGACCCTGACAGGGCTACCGTGTTTATCCAGTCGCGCATACTTGAACATGCTGAACTCCATATCCTGCTCAGTATGATTACACCGCTTGGATGGCTTGAAAGGGTGCCCACCTATAAAGAAAAAAAGGAAGAGATAAAGGAACTTGACATAGGCTCTTATGGATTCCTTGGCTATCCTGTGCTTCAATCTGCAGACATATTGATTTACAGGGCATCCTATGTGCCTGTGGGAATTGACCAGGTGCCTCACCTTGAAATCACCAGGGAGATTGCAAGGAGGTTCAATTATCTATATAAAACAGAGGTCCTTGTAGAGCCTGAACCACTGCTTACAGAATTTCCAAAAGTGCCAGGACTTGATGGTAGGAAGATGTCAAAGAGCTATGACAATGCCATCTATCTGAATGACCCTCCAGAGGTGGTGGAAAAGAAGATTCTCACCATGGTTACCGATACCCAGCGGATGAGGAGAACCGACCCTGGTGACCCTGAAAAATCCCCTGTCTATCAGTTACACAGGATATTCTCCTCAAAAGAGGAACTTGAGGAGGTAGCCCAGGGCTGCCGCACAGCGGCTATCGGATGTATAGATTGCAAGAGGATACTTATCAGGAATGTCTTCAGGGTACTTGAGCCGATCTGGGAAAAAAGAAAGGAACTCTCTGAAAATCCATCGATACTTGACGATATCATTGAAAAGGGCAATGCAAAGGCCAGGAAAGTGGCTCAGGAGACAATGGAACTTGTACGGAGTGCTCTGGGTATGTATTAATCCTTTTTTTTCTCTATTTTTAACCAGTAACAGTCAGAGGGGCACTTATCAGCATGGTATGTGCATGGTTCAGGATGGATAACCACCTTGCAATTGGACAGTCTTAAGGATATCTCCCTCTCAATGCTATCCATTGTGTTATGGGTATCAGCAATGCTTTCCCTCTGGCAGACTGTAAGATGCAGATCAATATGCCGTTCACTTCCGGATTTTCTTGTTCGAAGATTATGATAGTCCTTTATAAAATCACTATGAGACTCAAGCACATCCTTTATTATCTCAATCTCCTCTGCAGGTAGTGATCTGTCAAGAAGACCGTGAACTGACTTTGCAGTTATCTGCATACCTTCATAGAATATTACAGCGGCAATAACAAGGGCGATCAGGGGATCTAACAGTACTGTACCGGTTAGATACACAAGTATAAGCCCGATAAAAACACCTGCTGAGGTATAAACATCTATACTCAGGTGCTTTGCATCTGCCTCAAGGGCTATGGAATCAGTCTGCCTTGCTACTCGGTAAAGATATCTTGAGACCACCCAGTTGACCATGGCAGACAGGGCCATTACTGTTATTGCAAAGGTGGGAAGCCTTATCTCCTCAGGCTCAATGATCTTTAAAACAGCCTCGTACATGATATAGCCACCCGCCAGTACTATTAACAGTGCCTCTGCAAGACCACTGAGATTTTCGAACTTTCCATGCCCGAAAGGGTGTTCTGCATCTGCAGGTGCTTCAGCCTTCCTTACACTCACATATGCCATCAGGGAGGCAATCAGGTCTGTTCCACTGTGGAGGGCCTCGGAAAGGATGCTAACGCTACCTGTTAATAAACCAGCTACCAGTTTGAGCGTAACCAGAGAGGTATTTGATAGGACTGAAAGGGCTGCTGCTTTCTGTTTCATTGCAGTACTTCAGCGATTTTCTCCAGAAATATGTCATTCTCCTCAGGAGTACCAATTGTTACCCTTAAAGAGTCTCTCAACTGGGAACTCATGTCTCGTATTAATACGCCCTTCTTAAGGAGTTTCCTGTGTACTGCTGAGGCACTTCTGACCCTGAACAATATGAAGTTTGCTTCAGAGGGAAAGACACAGATAGATTTTATTGAGGAAAGTTCCCTGAACACCCTGTCACGTTCTCTGCAGATGGCTTTTATGGTCTTGTCTATCTCCATGTAATTCTTGAAGACCTGAATTGCAATCCTCTGTGAAAGGGCATTAACATTAAAGGGCAATCTCACCCTGTTGACCGCCTCTATAATCTCCTCACGGGCTATGAGAAACCCCACCCTTAATGAGGCAAAGCCAATCTTGCTCAGTGTTCTCATGAAAAGCACATTTTCATAATCTCTGAGAAGCGGTAACATGCCTCTCCTGCTTGAGAAGGGATAATATGCCTCATCTATAACAACAAGACCTTTTGTTATATCAATTAATTTTAAAATCTTCTCTGATGAGAAACAGTTGCCTGTAGGATTGTTCGGGACTGAGAGAAATATCAGCTTTGGTTTTTCTCTTTTTACAGCCCTGAGCATTGCGTCAAGGGAAAGGTCAAAGTCCCTGTCCAGAGGAATCTCGATGACCTTCTCACCAATTGCCTTTGCTATAATTCCATACATGCTGAAGGTGGGAGTAGGATAAAGCACAGGGCCTCCAAAGGTGGTTATCAAATAGTAGATAAGCTCATCAGAACCATTCCCAAGAAGAATATTCCTGGCGCCTGTTTTCCATCTTCTGGCAGCCTCTCTTTTCAGTATCTTTGCCTCTGGGTCGGGATAACGATTGGTTTTTATATCATCAATACTCTCAAGGAAAGAGGGGAATTCATAGGGACTTTCATTGGCATCAAGCTTTACCCTGCAGGGGATTTCCTTTGCAGCATAGGCAGACAGTTGTATTATGTTCTTTCTCAGAAGTCTGTTTAAATTCATAGTAGATTAAATTTACCAGCATCAAACATGATTTGTCAAAGATTGGCATTGCAGAAGTTCCCACCCAATTTAAAAAACAGATAAAACTCAATAGACAAACTTACATAGCAGTGCCATGGTGGAGTCTTCACTCATTCTCGTCAGGCATCCTGCCTGCCTCCGAGGGAATTTTGCGATTTGCCCTCCATAATAAAACAGAAGACTGTCTGACCAATATAGTCAAACAGCGAACCTATCTAAAGTACTCAGTAAGGTTTCCCTTGGAGAAGGCACCTATCTTCCTCCTTACTAACGTGTAGGTTCCAGGTCTTTAAAGAGGGCATCTTTAGTATATTTACTTATCCTGTAAGGCATATCTTCCTTCAATAGATAATACTCCTCCCCCTTTTTCTTCTTGTACAGCTTGAGCGTGTCTTCCTTCTCTCCTTCCTGCACCTTTATATAACCCTCTTCAATGGCATCATCAGGCAGTCTGTCCTCTGGCAGAAAACCCGAGGCATGGAGACTGGATATGCCCTCCAGATAGTCTTTGACCACCTTCTCATCAATAGAAGTTTCCTTTTTGTCCCCTTCTATCCTCTGCCACTTTCCATCCTTCTTTAAGATATGAAGATATCTCTTCCCCTCCTGCCATTGAACCTCTTTGATGGAGTCAGCCCTCAGTGCCCAGATAGTTTTATCACGGAAATCTGCAACACCCCTGGGCATACGGTCTACAAATCTGCTCCTGACAAGATAGACCGTTTCATCCCCCTCAGGCCGTATATAAACAAGGGAGTATCTGGGACCACGTTTGCCTGTGTATATCCTTTTCCTATCACTTCCCATATGCAGTTCAAGATAATCTGCATCTTTATCAACCCTGTAGATGGAGTATTTTTCAGGATCATCTGTAACAGGATTTTCTAGCATTGTCTCTGAAAGGGCAGCTATCAGGTCTTCCACCTTTGAGTTATCTGCCCTGTATCTCTTTGGTTTTGTTACCCACCACTGGCCGTCTTCTTTAACAATCTCTATTTTTTCAGTTCCTTTTTTTACGGTTATCTTTTTTACCTTGGAGGAATCAGTAAGCAGTAAACTACCCCTTTCTTTGCTCTCAAAGACTGACGGGGCAAGGTACAGAACAACCAGTATTATTGCTATAATAGGAAGGAAATATCTCTTCATCAGAGATTCACCCTCCTTGACCTCTTTATCCTCCAGACAACAATACCTGTGAGCACAGAAATGAACGGTGGTATTATTACGACACAGTATCTGATCACCTTCTGCAGGGAACTGCTCATCTCGATGATGGGTCTGCTTTCCACCTTCTTGGACCTTATGGATATAAGCGAGTCATCCTCTGCAAGCCAGTCTATAGCATTCATTATAAATTGACCATTGCCAGGAGCATCAATAAACTCATCTGAGGCAAATTCACTATCTGAAACAACGATGATTCTGCTTTTACCTTCCTTAAGAATATCCTTTTTGTCAGGATAGAGTGTCTTTAATCTTCCAGAAAGCAAGACAGCCACGATCTGGGGTTCTTTGTTAAAGTCTTTTGCTGTAAATCTCCTTTCAAAAGATACATAGTAAGGGGCATTCAAAATGCCTGTCCGTTTACTTGTTCTTGCAAGCACAGTAGCCTCTACTCCATCCTTTTTGGTTACCGTAATTGGCGATGCATAGCCAAGGGTTATGGTTTCAATACCCCTGGTGATAATATGTTCTCTGTTTAATCTGAGAATCCTTGGAAAGAAAGGATAGGGAACCACCGTGGTGAATATAAAGCCTCCTCTTCTCTGACTCACGTTGATCATTCCAGCTGAAAGGTCATATATAAGCTCTGGCTCTATGGTCACACCGTAACGGGCAAGGAGCTTTTCAATACCAGTATCAACCTTTTTGCCGAATCCGTACTGCGGATTTGCATCTATCCGGTCTATAAGGAACAGTGCCTTGCCACCTTTTAATATAAACTGGTCGATCTTTAATAACTTGCTGTCAGAAAGAGACTTTTTAGGGCCTGCAATAATGGCTATATCAGCATCAATATCCTCATCCTTGAGATCTACGGTTTTTATCTCATAGGATTTTCGGAGTGCCTCTCTCAGTCTCTTTAGTGGCCTTTCGCCATCTCCTGTAATAAAGGCGATCCTCTTTTTGCCCTTGCTTAAAAGGGATTTTATAACCGATGATATCTGATATTCAAGGTTACTTATATCATCTATAACAGGGATTGTCTCAATCTGCTCGGCATGTACAAAGGCAATGCCCATATATACACGCTTTATCTGGATCTGGTCGTTCTCTATTGCATTCAACTGTACTGCTGGTATACCGTAAATATGGGCAGCATCCGTCAGGGCATCCTCATTTTCCATTGGAGCTGTATCAAGGATTATCTTTCCAGAAGAGATTCTCCTGTAGTCTTTCAGCAGATCAAGGGCATATCGTATATTTGTGTTATAGGGAGAGGGAATGTCTTTTGAGAAAATAATCTTTACTGTAATCTGGTCCCTGAGATTCCTTAGTAGCCCTTTTGTGGCAGGACTCAGGGAATATATTCCTGCCTCGGTCATATCTATATTAAAGTAATAACGATACCCTAAGAGTATGCCGAATATGACAATCACAAAAAGGGATACTATGTTTATATATAAAAACCTCTTCTTCATTTCCCCTTCTCCCTGAGTACATACATGGACAGAGTCAGAAACAGTATATTCAGCATCAGGAAGTAAACAATATCTGTTGAACTGACAACACCTCTCAGGAGGTTCTCAAAATGGGACACCACAGAGGCTCCCTCTATCAATGGTTGCATCTTCAGAGGCATAATGTTCTCAAGCTTCCCTGGAATAAAAATCAGGAAGATAATTGCAAACCCTGTTATAAAGGCTATTACCTGGCTTGATGTGAGCGAAGATGCAAATATGCCAATGGAGATGTATGTGGCACCAAGCAAAAACATTCCAAGGTAGGATGAAAGTATGACGCCTGTATCAGGCCTGCCTAAAAGCATTAATACAAGGGGATAGAAAAGGGTAAAGATCAGAACTGTACTATAGAATACAAGTAATGCCATGTACTTACCCAGTATGATCTGGCCCTCTCTGATGGGAAGGGTCAAAAGAATCTGGACAGTATCCATCTTTCTTTCTTCTGCAATGCTCTTCATGGTTATAGCAGGTATCACAAACATCAAGAGTATTGGCAGAATATCAAGCATCCCTCTCATTTCAGCCTCTTTAAGCAAGAAGAGAGAGTTCGCAAAAAACCAGCCTGTAATAAGCAGGAATATGACGGTAACTATATATGCAAGGGGTGAGAAAAAGTAGTGCTTGAGTTCCTTTTTCAGGATTGCCTTAAGCTTCAACTTCTCTGACCTCCAGTGTCAATTCCCTGAAGATTTCCTCAAGTGACCTCTTCTCACGATACAACTCAAGCAATACCAGATCAGAATCCTTGCAGAATCTGTACACCGCCTCCCGGATATCTACAGAAGCTTCAGCAGGCACTATCTTCAGACTTATATTTCCATCCTTTTCAGTAATATCACTTACCTTACCAAAACGTCTGAATTCATCAGGGGTTATACTGCCACGATACTCCACCCTCACAACTCCACCGGATATCTCCTCTCTTAATTCATCTATATCACTATCAGCCACAATAACACCCTTATGTATCACTATTACCCTGTTACATGTTTGTTCCACCTCGGGCAGTATGTGGGTGGACAGAAGCACCGTCTTTTCCTCTCCAAGTCTTTTTATAAGCTCTCTTATCTCCATTATCTGGATTGGATCCAGCCCTGTTGTAGGCTCATCCAGTATAAGAATCGGAGGATCGTGGACAATGGCCTGCGCAAGACCTATCCTCTGGCGATATCCTTTTGATAGTTCTCCTATTGGCCTGTCAAGCACATCTGAGATACCACAAAGCTCGGAAGCCCTTTTTATAGAGTCCTTTTTGTTGCCATTCAGTCCCCTCACAGAGGCTACAAAATCAAGGAAATCATACACATTGAGGTCTTCATAAAGGGGTGTATTCTCAGGGAGGTAACCTATGCTGTTTTTTGTTGATATATGGTTTTCAAAGATATCCCTACCCTCTATAAGAACCTCACCAGAGGTAGGCCTGAGGTAACCAGTGATAATCTGCATGGTGGTGGTTTTTCCTGCTCCATTGGGACCAAGAAATCCCACCACCTCTCCGGATTTTATTTCAAAGGAAATACCATTAACTGCCCTTATTTCACCATAATCCTTTATCGG
>JALUSH010000249.1 GCA_027016675.1 Thermodesulfovibrio sp. | reverse complement strand
GTATGGTATAAACAGAAAAAGTGATATCATAATATAAAAAACAATCTGTCTAAGAAACATCCTTGCCTCCTTTAGATATTTTGATTTGCTTTTTTATATAATTTGTTATTATAACCTAATCCTGCAGAAATAATTTTAACATAACACATGTCAAAAATAAGAAGAAAAAACAGGATCATTGCTGTTGGTGGTGGCAAGGGCGGGGTTGGTAAAAGCGTGCTTTCCATAGCCCTTGGTCTATCCCTGAGCAATAGAGGCCACAAGGTGATTTTAATAGACCTTGATCTTGGAGCTGCCAACCTGCATACCTACCTGGGTATAATGGGACATACACCTTCACTGGCTGATTTTGTACTGAGAAGGGTCTCAGAGTTACAGGACATAGTAATCTCTACAGATGTGGAAAATCTTTTCCTGATCAGTGGAGCAGAGTTTGTTCCAGGAATGGCAAATCCTGCACACTGGATGAAGCTTAAGATCATAAGACATATCAGAGGGCTTGATGCAGACTTTGTAATCATCGATCTTGGAGCAGGCGTACACTTCAACATACTTGATTTCTTTGGTATTGCTGACAGGGGAATAGTTATCACAGCTCCAGAGCCAGGTGCAGTGATGAATGCCTATGGATTTATAAAGGCTTCCTTCTACAGAAGGGTCCAGCAGGTCTTCCGTAAGCACCCAGTAGTCGGCAGGATTATAGAAGAAGAGTCAAAAAAAGGAGAAAAACAGAGCCGCCTTACACTGGAATGGCTTAAAGAGACGATAAAAACGGTCTCTCCGGAAATGATAAGCCTATTGCATGAGATTGAGGAGGATTTTAAACCTGCCCTTGTGATAAACAGGGTTCCCCAGGGACAGACCCACATACTTGTAAAAAATCTAATCAGTCTGTGCAGGGAAAAGCTTGGCATTGAGATAGAACATACAGGCAACCTGCCCGATGTAAAGGAGATGCCCAGTTATCTTTTGAATATTCCAAAATTATTAACAATAAACGCAGGCAAACCCTACTTTGAAGCTGTCAATAAAGTGCTTGACAGACTTTTAAAACCAGATATGGAAATCACCAGACCAATTCATAAGAGGCGGACATTTTTTTCAGACGAAGAGATAGAAGATATTATTGCCTTTATAGACAGCCTTGATGAGAGCATCTTTAAAGACACCTCCAGGGACATCTTGAAATTAAGGATGTTCTTTAAGCCAGAGCGTGTAATATCCTTTCTTGAAGACAGGGGTATAACACATGAGCTTTTTTATTGTTGATTATCAGAGTCTACCTGATATTAGGAGGTGTCTGTCACTCACAGGAGAAACATCTATAGAATAAAGCTGGTTTTCCTGGAGCTGCTCTTTTATCTCATCAATTGTATAGGCAGCGCAGAGGGAATTGAAAAAGTCTCTTTTAAGGATTTCTGGCTCATCCTTTGAGTATCTCTCCACAATCATAGCAGCCTGTTGTCTTGTCTCGGGTCTTATGAGATCCATTATCATTACAGGCGCACCTTTACGGGCGTATCGCTTTATTGTTTTCCACAATGAATCCGGCTCTTTAAGATGATGTAACAGGCTATTGCTTATAACAGCATCGTATTTATTTAAAGGAAGGCTATCGGTAGGGATAAGGGCATGGATAAGTTTTATTCTTTTCTGTATCTCTGGCGGTTCTTTCTGGATCCTTATCTTTGCAAAAAAGAGCATCGCCTCAGAGCCATCAACAGCATGTATTTCACATTCAGGAAACCGTCTTGCAAATCTGACAGGTATGTCAGCAGGCCCGCAACCAAGATCAAGGATTGTGCTGGTAATCGTTATATCATTGAATTTTTCAAGAAACAGATTTACAAAAAGGCTATTTGGCTCATCAAAGTCAGCTTCTGCATAGGCCCTTGCCTGTTCAAAAGTGTCCATCAATTCTGGCTCTGGAATTCGCTCCATGTAAATAATTTTACCATAACCATATCTGTCCAGAATCCATAGAAACAAACAAGGGTACCTCATAAAAATAAGACAATCCACAGGATCACTCTCTGCCCGAGCTGTATTGAAAGGCAGAGCGAAATCAGATGAGGTTTCCACTGAAGAGAGGTCCCGAAAAATCGTAGATTTTTTCCGGGCAGAGAGAGGTGGTGAAGAAGGCCATCAAAACCATAAGTGCAAGAGGATTCAAGAGTTCGAGGGTTCAAGTCATGAGCATAAAACTTTAAAAATTCCTCTTGTCATTGAACCCTTGAGTCCTTGACCCCTTGAACCCTCCCTGATGAACCACCTCTCTGCCTTCTTAACTTATCAACTCATCAACTCATATAACCATCCACCCATCTACTCATACACCCATCCACCCATTTACTCCTCCCACTGCCCACTGCTTACTGTTGAGAGTACGTAATACACGCCTTGTTTTTTATAGATAGAATTGAAACTATCCTGAACCCGAATGCTCTGATTTGATAGTTAAGGAATGGTAGGCGCGGACGGTTTCGAACCGTCGACCTCTACCGCGTCAAGGTAGCGCTCTCCCCCTGAGCTACGCGCCTTAGATATAAAATATAACAATAATTAGCGGTTTTTTGTCAAGAAATGAATAACTTGTGATATCTGTTTATTCTTTGATAAACACCAAAAGATGTTTTATTTTCTGAAAAAAATAGTATATTATACTTATCTATGGTAAAAAGTTAGATTTTTATACTTAAAAGGAGGATGTCATGTATAAAATCGCAGGTAGTACTGATGAATTGCAAGCCATTGTCTCTGAAGCTGTCACAATAAGCAACGGTGGGGTAATTATTAAGGATGAGGATACCCTTAGAGAACATGTAATTGATGACCTGATATATACAGCGGTCTTTTCAGACAACCCTGTAGTGAAGGAAGAGGCAAAGATGATCATCAGAGAGGTGGCCAATGAGTTCGGGGCAGTTGCATCATCGATTCATGACCTTTATATGGCAATGGGGAGAGGCGAAACACACAGCTTTACCACACCTGCCATGAATATCCGTGGGCTTACCTATGATATAGCACGGAGGATTTTTAAGGTAGCTATCAAAAACAATGTAGGTGCGTTTATCTTTGAGATAGCAAGATCTGAAATAGGCTATACCTACCAGAGACCCTCAGAGTACGCCTCTGCAGTGCTTGCTGCTGCCATTAAGGAAGGCTATCGAGGGCCTGTATTTATCCAGGGAGACCATTTCCAGTTCAGTGCCTCTTCTTATAAGGAAGACCCTGAGGGTGAACTTAAAAAGATACAGGAGCTGACTAAAGAGGCTATTGAGGCAGGGTTTTATAATATAGATATAGACCCATCCACCCTTGTGGATTACTCAAAAGACTCCCTGCTTGAACAGCAGAGGGAAAACTATATCAATACAGCAAGGATGACAGAATTTATTAGAGCCATGGAACCCGAGGGAATAACTGTTTCTATTGGTGCTGAGATAGGCCATATTGGAGGAAAGAATTCTACTCCTGAAGAGGCAGAGGCGTTTATGGAGGGATATATAAATACACTGAAAGATATGGGCAAGTCTGATCTCACAGGCATATCAAAGATAAGTGTTCAGACAGGCACTGCCCATGGTGGGGTGCCACTACCTGACGGCACCGTGGCTGAGGTAAAGCTGGATTTCTCTGTGCTTGACTCCATTGGCAGGCTTGTAAAGGAACGGTACGGCCTTTCTGGGACAGTTCAACATGGTGCATCAACACTTCCTGATGAGCTATTCGACAGGTTCCCTGAGAACAACTGCTCAGAGATTCATCTTGCCACAGGGTTTCAGAATATAATGTATGATCTCGCACCTGAATCGTTAAGGGAAGAAATCTATGCCTATATTAAGGAGAACTTTTCATCTGAATGGAAAGAAGGGCAGACAGAACAACAATTCCTCTATAAGACCCGCAAAAAAGGACTGGGACCATTTAAGCAGAAGTGGTGGTATCTTGATAGTGAAAGCAAGGGCAGAATCCTTGATGCCCTGGAGGATAAATTCAGATTCCTGTTCAAGAAACTGAATGTCTTCAACACCAGACAATACACTGACAAATACATAAGCCTTATTAAGGCACCCTATAAAACGTCAGGTAAAGAACCTGAACAGGTGTCGGTAAAAGATCTTAAGTTAGAGGAGGGAGCTGACTAATGGCAACAATTGGAATGGATCTAAACAGGTTTATACTCGAAGAGGAGCGGAAACATGCACAGGCAACAGGATCCCTTACCCTTGCCCTTACAGCAATTACTTCAGCAGCAAAGATTATAGCAGCACATGTGAGGATGGCAGGACTTGCAGATGTGATTGGAACCACTGGTGTTATCAATATACAGGGCGAGGTTGTTCAAAAACTCGATGAATTTTCAAATAAAATACTTGTGCAGCATCTTTCCGACAGTGGACAGTTCTATGCCCTTGCCTCTGAAGAGATGGAGGAGCCTCTTTTCCCTGAAAAAGGCAGAAATGGCAAATATGTTATAGCCTTTGACCCCCTTGATGGTTCATCAAACATAGATGTGAATGTAAGCATTGGAACTATCTTCTCCATACATAGGAAGGTGGATGGCACAATAAATGATTTTCTTCAGGAGGGCAGAAAACAGGTTGCTGCCGGGTATATTATTTATGGTTCTTCCACTGTGCTTGTCTATTCCACAGGCAACAGTGTCAATGGGTTTACCCTTGATCCCTCTGTAGGACTATTCCTACTTTCCCATCCTGATATGCAGATACCAGAAAGGGGAAAGATCTATTCAATAAACGAGGGTTACTTCAACCGGTGGGATGAAGATTTAAAGTCTCACGTGAGTGCCCTGAAAGAAAAGGGATACTCCCTGAGGTATATTGGCTCAATGGTCTCTGATGTGCACAGGACACTCATCAAAGGTGGCATATTCGCCTATCCTGCTGACACCAAGAACAAATCCGGCAAACTACGGCTACTTTACGAGGCAGCTCCCATGGGATTCCTTATAGAAAATGCTGGTGGCATGGCAACAACAGGCACAGAGAACATACTTGATGTAAAACCCAGCGAACTTCACCAGAGGGTACCTGTGTTTCTTGGCAGCCGTGGTGATATACAGGAGATAATCGGATAACATAGCGATTTACCCCTTTGCCTGCTTGAGAAGGCGGCAGGTATGTAAGATGCTGAAAAAAACAAGCTCAGCATAATAAAACCTGGAAAGGTATCATTATGACAAAAGTCAGGGTCTCTGGATATGATGGAGTGGTCTGATTACCTGCAGATAGCAATAAAAGCAGCAAAACAGGCAGGTGAGTTTATAGTTGAGAGATACAACTCTCTTGATGAGATAGGCTTTACACGAAAGGCCCTCTTTGACTATGTCACTGAGATTGACGCTGAGTCAGAACAACTGATAATAAAGACCCTAAGGGATGCTTTTCCTTCCCACAGGATCCTCTCTGAAGAAACCCTTAAAGAGAGCTCCAGTAACGATGAGTACCTATGGATAATAGACCCCCTGGACGGCACCACAAATTTCATCCACAAATATCCTGTTTTTGCCATATCCATTGCACTTCAATATAAAGATGACATCATTATAGGAGCAGTATATGATCCTCTGAGGGATGAGCTCTTCACAGCAGAAAAGGGCAGGGGGGCGTTTCTGAATGGTCAGAGGATATTTGTCTCCAGAAGAAACAGCATAGAGGATGCCATCATTACAACAGGTTTCCCCTTCAGGGCAAAGGACAGGATAAATGATTACCTGGAGGTATTTAAATCTCTGTTTCTGAGATGCAGTGATTTAAGACGCGCTGGCTCAGCAGCATTAGACCTTGCCTACACAGCCTCAGGACGGTGTGAAGGATTCTTTGAGTTAGGCCTTAGTGCCTGGGATGTGGCTGCTGGCAGTTTACTTGTTGAGGAGGCTGGTGGGATGGTATCGGATTTCAAAGGTGGTGGTGAATATCTAAGCACAGGCGATATAGTGGCAGCAACACCTGCAATTCATGGAATTATCGTGGATGAAGTGCAAAAGGTGTTTAATGCCTGACTCTTATTACTGAATGTCATGTTGTCTTTATGTCTCAGCTCCTCAGGATCTGTTTCCATAAGAAACAAAATCTACACTTTTTAAGGATGTTCAGATTTCACAGAATCGAGAAAATTCCAGAAGTTCAGATACTTAGGAATGTGGGCTCAGTTCTTGCTAAATATTTTTAATAAGGGAGGCTTTTATGGATGAGTCCATAAATAAAAGAGACCTTGTAAAGGTTATTGATGAGTTCTATACCTCTCTGGACAGGATCACTGACAAGGCACATGCAGCAGATATAGCCCATCAATTAAAGATACCCTTTGAATTGGCACTCTTTATTCAGTACGCAGTTGCTGAATCATTCCATAATGGTGGCCGTAGGGACATAGAGTATCTTGCAAAAAGATATCTGAGAAGGTTACATTCCCATCAGTTTTCTGAAAGAGACAGTTCAGTCCAGGAAGAGGCACGTTAGTTGCCACTTTCCTCTGCAGGAAGGATAATTATCCTTTCACCCCTGGACTCTGTGGCAACAGTACCACTGCTTTTTTTGGCCTTTTCAGGGGCATTTACTGTCTTTATTGGTATAGCAGCAGTCCTTGCAACAGCTTTCCCATTTACCTGACCTGTTACAATTAGATTTATATTATAGTTCCCCTCCTTCTGCACAGTGACAGTAATGGTTTTCCTTTCTGTGCTGTTTCTTTTTATGTTGCCAAGGTGTATTTCTTCTTCATCAGATGTAATTGCAAGGCCAGCAGAAGGTCTTAATCTAAGTGTCAGGTCATCTATGTCTGCTGATACATTTACAGTAATAGAGATTGTTGATTTCTCTCCAGACACTATAGTGTCTCGAACTGCATAGGATATAGAAATGGGTGCACCTGGTTTTGGTGAGACCTCATCGGGGAGAGATTTATTAGTTCTGTCTGCACAGGCATTTGACAATAATACGATGAATACAATGGGAATGAAAAAAACAAATCTTTTTATAACAGGCATTACTTTCCTCCTATAGTTTTTATTTTAATTCAAAGATAAAGTGAAACAGAATTCTCCAGCACTTGCTGTATTATTTAATATTTTAACCTCTGAAATCTCTCCCACATATGCTCCTGATGAAAGGTTTAATTTCAAAACCTCTGTTGTTCCATCAGTTCCATCATTTTTCAGGCCAACAATCACACCTTTTGAATAGAGGGTAATAACAGGGTCGTCCTGTTGCTGTTCAGG
>JALUSH010000248.1 GCA_027016675.1 Thermodesulfovibrio sp. | reverse complement strand
TTCCAGTATAATTTTGAACATTACCCTTACTGCTCTTTTGGAATACTTCTAACTAAATTAAAAATTTTTATACCTTTCTAAGGAGGTAGTGTGCATATGAAGATTTTTATTATAATTTACCAACCCTGTATCTGTTGTTCAGCATGGATTAATTACGACTATAAAAGCTAAAACTGTTCAGTTATTAATAATGTTCTACAAGGAGGAATAGATGGAGATCGAATTTGAGATTCAGGGAAATACCTTTTCTAAGTCAACAGAAAACCCCTTTAACCTTGATACTAAAAGGCTCGTTGAGGAATTTAAGAAATATATTTCAGAGAGAAACATACATATGGAAGATATTGATCTTGAGGGTCTGATATCACGGATGATAAAAGGGGTATTTGGTTGTGAAGAGGGCTGTCCTGCTGATGCCAAAAGACTTGTAGCAGAAGGTTATGATGGATTCAAGCTTGAATATATAGAAGGAGGAATCCTGAAAGCAGAATATGATATGGGTAATAGTGGTATCCTTTCAGTAAAGGTTTTTCCCGACTTTTAAATATCCATCAAAGACCTTAAAGCATCCTGTGCCTCAGGATGGTGAGGCTTTATTTTAAGAGCCTTTTCAAATTGTGTCTTTGCCCTTTTTCTGAGTCCTGCCTTGAGATATATGTTACCCAGTTCAATATAGTATTCAGCCTTGTAGGGCTCACGTCTTACAGCCTCTCTCATTGCCTCCTCAGCCTGTTTTAACTTCTTCGGTATCTTCTTAAGGCTTAGAGCAAGATAATACCAGTATTTACCCCTTTCAGGATCCAATCGACATGCCCAGTTAAATGAGTCTGCAGCACCCCAGTAATTACCCTGTTTGAATTCCTGTAAACCTATCCTGAACTGCTGCATTGCCCTGTCCTCAGGAGAAAGAGGTCTTTCAGTTGAGTCTTTCTGAGCTTCATCCTTAATCAGATCAGGATTTAACATAATTTCTTCGTAAGTCTTTGTTATGGTATTGAATATATCATTTAACTTCTCCTTTATGTCTTCATTACCTGAAAAATAATATTTATCAGGGTGATACCTCTTTGCAAGCCTGTAATAAGCCTTCTTTATTTCTCTTGGATCATCTCCTGGCCTTATACCAAGGATCTCTGTTCTGCTTAAATGGGGAAGTTTCTCGTAAAATTCATTTATTTCGGCAATAAACTCCTTTTCTTCTGCACTTACCTCTTCCATCAGTTCATCCACTGTAATAGGAATGACCTCCTCCTCTTCCTCTTTTTCTTTGTGTTCCAGGATACCAATTGAATATAAAACATAAAGTGTTTTCAAGGCATCAAAAGAAGATATACCTGAAGAATCGATAATCTCTTTAATACTTCTTTTTCCATTAACCAGTGTTAGTACTTTTTTATCACTTTCATCTAATTTAACTTCCTGAAAAAGGGTTAACGGATTATCGCTTAACTTCAGGATGGCTTCCATTGGCGGCATCTCTCTCTGAATCCTTGTCCAGTTATTTATTCTTTTTACCCCTTCGTATACCAACTCACCAAGACTCATCTTTAAGGATATAATGTCATCCTCCGGAACCTCACCATGGAGAAACTCGTAATAACCATTTTCAAGCTGAAAAAGACTGAATATGATCTCTCTTACCTGGTACTTTACCCCCCAGAATAGATCTTTTGGTGCTATATAACCGAGTTCTACAAGAATTGCACCCTGTTTTTTGCCTGTCTTCTTTAAAAGTTCCACAGAATGTTCATACTGCTGTAAATTAATCTTTCCGGCCTTAAGGAGCATCTCACCAAGCCTGTCATCATCATAATTTGATGAGGCATAGATAATCTCACCATTAACCAGATAGAGCTTTTTAGTAAATACCTCTGTGGACACACTAAGGGTACCAGTTTCTTTGTTTCGGTTCAGATAAACCAGTATTTTGGGAAGACTTATATCCTGTAGTCTTCCGTTTAAAGGGATATCACTGTCTGTCCTGTTGCTCATCATTCCTGCCATTCAAAAAAGTAGACTTAAATCGATTAAGCTCTTCTTCAGCCTGTTTCAGCTCATTTTGCAAGACTTCTTTCTCCATGAGTAATGAATCCATCTCTCTATAAAGATTATCTATCTTTGCTCTAAGATGCATGGAATATATTATGATAACAATAAGGCAGGCTACAAGGATTATTATTAGCCAGTTATAACGTTTACTCCCCAGTTGAGCCTCTTCCAGTTCCCTCTCTAAGCGTGTCTTATCCATTTGCTTGCATACAAATTACAATATAACACGACCATTTTTATACAATCCCAACAAGTCAACTTGTGAACGAACACATATCCTTGCTTAATCCAGAATATAAGAGGACATCTATTTATATCGTTTTACAGAAAATCTATATATCTCACAATCCTCATCATCAGGTTCAATACCAGCCTTTAGTTTTGCTATCCTCAATTGTTCCTCAACTGTGTCAACCCCTTCAAGATCAGGAAGCAAAAGTCCTTTTAAAGGACCTTTAGTAACAATAACACCGTATTTCTTTGCATCTAATTTTGAAATATCTTCTACCTTTTCTGGCTCAGAAAGAACATCAACAGAATAGGTTATCTCTTCAAGTTCCTCCTCCTGAACAGGAAAGAAGCGGGGATCCTGAGTTGCAGCACTAATGGCATTCTTTATCACCTCTTCTGCCACATTATTTGTAGTGGGAAGAAAGGTGCCTATGCAGCCTCTCAACTGCCCACGCTTTTTCAGAGACACAAACACACCAGCTCTGTCCCGCATCTCTTCTGTAAGATTCTCTGGTGGAGATATTATCCTTTTTTCTCTTACATATGCCTCAACAGCCTTTTTGGCAAGCTCTACCAGTGGATGCATTATTTACTCCTTTTTAAGGCATACTCTGCGAGGCATAACAACTTTTCCTTCTCAGGAGACATACCAAAACTATCAAGCTCAGCCTTGGCATCCTTTACATAATCAGTAGCAATCTTCATAGACTCCTCAATCACATCGTATTTCTTGAAGAGCCTGTTGAGTTCTCTGATATGACCATCCTCTTTTATGCCATCGGAAAGCAACGTTCTTACAAACTCTCTTTCTCTATCATTACAGACCTTCAGTAAATAAATAATAGGCATCGTAACCTTTCCTTCGTCAAGGTCCTTACATAATCTTTTACCAAGATCATCTTCCTTTGCCATATAATCCAGTATATCATCCACCATCTGAAAGGCTATTCCTGTTTTCATTCCAAAGGCTCCAAGGCGTTCTTCCTGCTCACTGCCCTTCCTGGAAATGATTGCACCAATCCTGCAGGCTGCAGAAATAAGCGCCCCTGTCTTTGCAGAAATGATCTGAATATACTCATCTTCAGAGATATCAGGGTCACCGATCTTGCTTAGTTGTAATAATTCACCTTCTGTCATCTTTGTTGTTGCGAAAGAAAGGGCATCCATTATTTTCTGATTCTTATGGGAAACAGCCATCTTAAGGGCATTTGAGTAAAGAAAATCGCCAACGAGGATTACTATCTGATTTCCCCATACCGAATGGGCAGCAGGTTTCCCTCGCCTCAGGTCAGCACCATCCACTACATCATCGTGAAGAAGTGAGGCTGTATGAATGGCCTCTATGATACTTGCAAGCAGTATCCTTGGATATTCCCTGTATTCGCAGAGTTCTGCACTTAGAATAAGAAAAAGTGGTCTCAGTCTCTTCCCACCACTCTGAACAATATAATTACCTATTGCAGGGATCAAGAAGGCTGTGCTATTGAAGAGATTAAGAAGCTCCTGCTCTACACTTTTCAGCTCAATTGAATACTCGTTGAATAGTTCCTGCACATCACTCAATAATTGAGGCATACTATATTTTACTCCAAACACTATTGTTTTATCATTATATCCGAGATATTTATTCCCTTGATAGCCAGTTTTTTGATATCCTTTGGTCTGAATGCCCCTTTTTCGGTTATTATAGCTGTAACATAACGCGCAGGAGTGACATCGAAAGCCATGTTAATAACATTTACTCCATCCGGCGTTATCTGCTGTCCCCTGATATGAGTTACCTCTTCAGGGGGTCTTTCTTCAATAGGTATTAGGTCACCCGAGGGAATGGAAAGGTCTATACTGCTTGTTGGAGCTGCCACATAAAAGGGTATACCGTTTTCTTTTGCCAGGACAGCAACCATATATGTACCGATCTTATTTGCAACATCGCCATTACGTACAGTTCTGTCGGTACCCACAATACAGAGATCGATCTCACCTCTTCGCATAAGAGCCCCAGAGGCATTGTCAGTGATTACAGTGACTGGGATACCGGACATCTTTAATTCCCATGCAGTAAGTCTTGCACCCTGAAGCACGGGCCTTGTTTCATCAGCTATAACACTTACTTCCTTGCCCTGCTCACGGGCCACTAGAATCGGGGCGGTGGCTGTACCATATCCGCCTGTTGCCAGTGCTCCAGCATTACAATGTGTAAGTACAGTGTCTCCATCCTTTATAAATTGCGCCCCCCAGAGTCCAATCGCCTTGTTAATCTCTATATCCTCTTCCAGAATGGTCTTTGCCTCTTCAATGAGTAATGATTTAATCTTATCAATGGATTGATCTCTACTGCTGGCAAGTAGTTGTTCTATCCTTTCCATGGCCCACTGTATGTTTACAGCAGTGGGTCTTGTGGAAAGTATTGTATCCATAACAGGCTTCAGTTTTTTATAAAACACATCAAAGGTGCTGGCATTGATATCCTGAGCAGCCAGGGCAACAGCCATTGCAGCGGCAATTCCTATGGCAGGCGCACCCCTTATCTTGAGGCTTTTTATAGTCTCCGCTACTGTCTGATAATCAGTACATTCAATAAATTCCACCTCAAGAGGAAGTTTGCTCTGATCCAGTATTATTACCTTGTTGTCTTTCCATTCAATGGATCTCACCATAGCAAATCACCACAAAATATCATCGTCTCAACTGCAAAACTTCGCTGGATAGTTAAGTATCATTCTGAACTCGCTTCAGAATCTCGTAAAATCAACAAGTTATGAGACCCTGAACCAAGTCCAGGATGACACAAAAGAGGTTTTTGCAGTAAAATAATCATTGTATTATACCACAACCATAAATGTAATCATTAATATAGTCAAGATTATTATGGCTATCACTGTTGCCCATGCAATTATATTGAAGGTCTTAGAGTTGGTAAACTCACCCATGATCTTTCTGTCATTGGATAGCCTGAGGGCATAGACCAATACAAAGGGAAGTATAAGTCCATTTAAAAGGGACGATAGCACCATCAGGGTCACAAGAGGTGCACCTGGAATAAGTACAAGGCAGGCTGACAATACAATGATTGATGTGTATATCCACATGAATTGTGGTGCTTCCTTAAATGTCTTATTGATTCCCGCCTCCCATCCCATTGCTTCACATGTATAATATGCTGTAGCAAGGGGAACTATAATCGCACCAAGTATTGATGCATTTGCCAGGCTTACCGCAAAAATAAGGCCTGACATATTCCCTGCAAAAGGCCTCAGAGCAAGAGCAGCCTCTGAGGCATCATTAATTCTAATACCCGCAGGAAACAGTACAGTGGCACATGTAACAATTATAAAGAAGGAAACAATATCTGTTATGCTACAACCCACAACTACATCAAGCCTTGTTGCGCTGTAGTCCTCTTTTTTGATCCCCTTTTCTGCAATAGAAGACTGCAGATAGAATTGCATCCACGGAGTAATTGTCGTGCCTATAATTGCAATAGTAAGCATTATATATTGAAAATCCTTCTTAACATCTGGAATAACGAGTGCCTTGAAAACATCGGACCATTCAGGCTTTGCCATAATGCCTGATATGACATAGCCAAAGTATATTATGCATGCAAAAAGCAGTATCCGCTCAACAAACCGATATGTACCTTTGGTTACAAGAAGCCAAATGCCCACAGCACCTGCTGGTACCATAATATATTTACTGAACCCAAGTATTTCCATACTTGCTGCCCATCCAGCTAAGTTTGCCACAGTGGTGCCCAGGTTTGCAATAAAAAGGCCTAACATCAAATAGAAGGTGATCCTGACTCCATAGTTTTCCCGTATAAGATCTGAAAGCCCCTTGCCAGTAACCACGCCCATCCTTGCTATCATCTCCTGAACCACAATCAATGAGACCGTAGTTGGTATCAGTGTCCAGAGAAGGGACAGACCAAACCGTGCCCCTGCCACAGAGTACGTAGTAATACCACTGGCATCATTGTCAATATTGGCTGTTATGATGCCAGGGCCAAGTACAGACAGAAAAAGACCTATTTTTTTGAAACTTCTCCTCATATTAACTTATTTTACGAAAAGGATATCGTGAGAGAACAAATCTTCGTTACCTTCAATCCCTGATCTCTAAGCTCTCATATGGAACTAATTTCACTAATCAAACAATCACTGCCTATTCAGTATAACTTAACCATTATAAATAAATTCAACGAAAGTATTTCTGAATGAATCGATGTCCTTTTCGTAATAAAGGATTAATAATACATCGAAAAAAAAAAGGATCTGCTATTATACTTTTTTATTGTTTACTGAAATTTGTTCAGACCTTTTTACGTTTTCGCTTTGCCTTTGGAGGAAGGATTCTGTCAATTATATCATCTACTGTAACTATTCCAAGCAGGATACCATCGCTGTCCACCACAGGTATAGCCACAAGGTTGTATTTTGATATGGCAGCAGCCACCACTGACTCGTCATCCTCGGGACAGACGGTTTTCAGATTTGTAATCATTATCTCAGAAAGACTCTTCTCTGGCACTGCCAGAAGCAATTCCCTGAGAGATAGAACTCCTTTTAAAACCTCTTCTTCATCTATCACATAGATATAGTAGATAGTTTCTATCTCCTTTGCATCCTCTTTAAACCTTTCTATGGCCTCTTTTACCTTTGTATCCGGCTGATAGGCAAGAAACTCATTGGTCATGAGGCCGCCTGCAGTGTCCTCTTCATGCTCAAGGAGTTCCTGGATATCCTCTGCATCCTCCTGGTCAATTCTCTCTAAGATCTCTTTCATCTTCTCTGCTGAAAGGTCTGCAAGGAGGTCTGCAGCCTCATCTGGTGGCATCTCACCAATTATCACCGAGGCCTTATCTGAATCCATCTCCTCTATTATCCTGGATTGCACATCAGGTTCAAGCTCGGAAAGTGTCTCTGCTGCTGTCTTTATATCAAGGTCCTTGAACAGACTCTCACCCTCATCCCTTGATACAGAACTTATTATCTCTGCTATATCCGCAGGATGCAGATTCGTTACCATCTCACGGGGCACTTTCAAACTGATGGTTTTTAATTTTGGCTCCAGGGGCTGAATATAATTCCAGCTGATCAGATTATATGGAAGGGACACCTTCAGGAGTTTCAATAATTCGCTCCCACGCCTTTCAATCCCCAGCCTTCTCAGTATTCCCCTCAGACCTGCATCAATAGCCACAAGCACAGCTCTTCCACCATAGCCCTCAAGCTTGATATCATTCACCCTTACTACCTTTGCACCTGTGGCATCAACAATCTGTTTGTCCAGTATATCCCGTACAGCAAGCAGATCCTCATCAGAGACCTCATATTCAGGGAGACTGTCTTTTTCCAGATTTGATGCAATGATCCTTCTGTTAAATATACTTATGCTTTCCCATGGGATTTTTAAATGTTTCTTTTTCTGGGAAATAATAAGTGAATCAACCACTGGCAGAGTATCGCCCTTGATAATAATAAGATCCTTAAGGGTGCCAATCTCCTCACCCTTGATATCAAGCACCGGCTTCTTAATGATTTCGCTTAAAAATATCTCCCCAAAAATTGGCATGGCTGAAATCTCCAATGATTATTATCACATAATTTAAGCAGTATTTCAAGGTATCCATTCTTTTCCTTTATCAATAATATGAATTACTTTCCAGCCATGTTTGCTCAATTCTCTCGCAATCCATCTTCTATGGCACTTCCAGGGAAATCTCTCAGCACAGATAATGACAGAGCGCTTTACCTCGGACAGTCTGACCAACTCTTCAATGCCTGATCTGAAATTTTCAGTAAGCACATACTCCTCATACCCTCCCTTTCGGTATCCCCCAAGCTCCTCACCAAGAAAAAAATACTCTATCCCGTTGTCTTTAAGAAGCCTCGCTAGGGACTCTTTCTTAAAATGGGGGAACTTACTGGTGGGAAACCTTCTTACATCTATCAATCGCTCAATACCATAGGCATTTAATATCTCTATGAAGTCTTCCTCTGTTCTCCTGTTTGTACCAAGGGTGTAGATGATCTTGTTTGATTCTGTCATTGTTTAATCACACTCCTCAAAAAACTTGAACAGCCCTGCATTTTTATTATAAAATGTCTATGCTTTAATCAAGAACATTTACAACTCTACGATGAGGAGGACAGTCATGGCTGAAGAAAAAGAGGTTGTAGAGCTTGAGGAACAGCTCAAAGGGTATAAAGAAAAGGTTGCCACTATTACAAAAGGATGGCTTGAATGGGATAAGGATCTCATTTTTGTTGGCAGAACACAGCGTGGCTACGAGATAGATTTCGATGCAAAGGTGGAATGGGGATGTATGCCCACAGAAAGTCTGCTTCTGAGCCTTGCAGGCTGTATGGCAATAGATATGGTATCCTTTCTCCAGAAAATGAGATGCAATCTTAAATCCTTTAAGATTGACATAGAAGGAGAGAGGAATCCAACCCCTCCACAGTATTATAAAGCCGTGAAGATGACCATCAGGCTCTCTGGTGATGGTCTCACGGAGAAAAAGATCCAGCGTGCCATCTCCCTGTCGCAGGAAAAATACTGCTCTGTATACAACTCTTTGCGTCCAGATATGAAGGTGTCAGTGGATTATATAGTGGAAGAATAAAGAATCTATATCCTGAATCCAGCTGAAAGCAGTGGTCTGGATGAGGATTATAATATGATCTTTTTAACCAGCTCTCTTTGAGGTGGAGGTTCCTTACTGATTTTAAATGCATCCATCACAAGCTGATAGGCTGAATCAAGATTTTTATCATCATTGTAGTGTAACACTGCTATAAAGTCACCTTTGCTGACCTCCTGTGAGGATTTCCTGTTCAGAATAACTCCTGCAGCATGGTCTATTGGCTCATCAGGTCTTGTCCTTCCTGCTCCGAGCAGCAGGGCAGCACGCCCTATCTTTTCAGCATCAATGAACTGTATTATGCCGCTTTCAGGTGCCTCAACAGGTTTCATATTGTTCGCAACAGGCATAAGGGCAGGATTGGCTACTACCTCAGGATTACCTCCCTGTGATTCTATCATTTCTACAAATTTGGTAAGGGCATCACCAGAATCTATCAGGGACTGTAGTTTATGCCTCTTTGTTTCTATCAGGTCATCTGTTATCTCTATCTCATTAAATGATACGGTTGAATCCTCTTCATTAAAAGAAACTATCTCCTCTGCAATTATAAGCATGAATGCCCCAAGAGTCAGTATCAACTCTGACAGGTCAGCCTCTTCCTTACCCTTCAGAATATTGATACATTCTCTGATTTCCAGTGCATTTCCAACAGCCTTTCCAAGGGGCTCGTTCATATCTGTAATCAATGCAATCGTTTTCACACCCGAGGAGTTCCCGATATCCACCATGGTTCTGGCAAGCCTCTCGGCATCCTCTAAGGTCTTCATAAAAGCACCTTTACCCATCTTTACATCCAGAACAAGACCATTGAGCCCCTCGGCAAGCTTCTTGGACATGATACTTGATGCAATCAGCGGAATGCTCTCAACAGTGGCTGTTGCATTACGAAGCTCATATAGTCTCTTATCAAGAGGGGCTATCTCCTCTGATTGCGCTGTTATTACCACTCCAGTCTCCCACAGGATATTACGCATGTCCATGAACCGAAGTGATGTATTAAAGCCTGGGATGGCCTCTAATTTATCAATCGTGCCACCCGTGTGTCCCAATCCTCTGCCAGCAATCATGGGAACCACCACATCTGCAGCGGCTAACAGTGGTGCCAGCACAATACTTACCTTATCACCCACACCACCTGTGGAATGTTTGTCCACCCTGGCACCTGGCATCTCTGACAGGTCCAGCCTTTTGCCACTTGATATCATAATATCAGTAAACCAGAGGGTCTCTTCATCATCAAGCCCTTTTATGTAGCAGGCCATAAGAAATGCAGACATTTGATAATCTGTAACTTTACCATCCAGATATGCCAGCAGGAATGTCTCCATATCTTTCCTGGATATCTTATGGCCATCACGTTTTTTCTTAATAATTTCTCTTACTTCCATAGCTGCAATTATAGCAAATCTCAGAAGGGATTTACAAAATTAGCATATATCTGATACTATTTCATTAATGAAAAGACCTGCTGGTTTACTTTTCCGTTGTGTTGCAAAGGCAATAGATATAGTTATTGTTGCAGTAGTCTTTGAGGTTTTAGAATGGTCAGGTCTGCTGGGAGGAATACTTTATATATTAATTGCTGATGGTCTGTTTGAAGGCAGGAGCCTTGGCAAAATTCTTTTAAAATTACAAACAATAAGAGAAGATGGCAATGTATGTACGGTAAAGGAATCAATACTGAGAAATTTAACCATATGTTTGGGGATTGTTCTATGGAGGACTCCGGTAATCGGCTGGATTTTATTTTTTGTTATCATAGGCGTTGAATTTCTTGTGTTACTGGGCAGTGATTCGGGGAAAAGAATTGGAGACATATTAGCAAAAACTACAGTTATTGAAAGAAATGAAAGGACAATCCAAGGAGGATAAATGTTTATACAGAAAATTTTGGGGTACTTTTCTAATGATCTCGCAATAGACCTTGGTACAGCCAATACCCTGGTCTATGTAAAAGGTAAAGGAATAGTTTGTAATGAGCCCTCTGTGGTTGTAATCAGAAAGGACGACAAAAAAACGATCGCCGTTGGCTCTGAAGCAAAAAAGATGCTTGGCAAAACCCCTGCCAATATTATGGCTCTGCGACCCATGAAGGATGGAGTTATAGCTGATTTCGATGCTACAGGAGAGATGTTAAAATACTTTATTACAAGGGTTCATAATAGAAAGAGTTTTGTTTCTCCCAGAATCATAATAGGTGTACCTTCTGGCATCACACAGGTTGAACAGAGGGCTGTAAAAGACGCAGCTCAGGCATCAGGCGCACGTGAGGTATATCTCATACTTGAACCCATGGCTGCTGCAGTGGGAGTGGGGCTACCTGTGGGAGAACCAACAGGTAACATGATTGTTGACGTTGGTGGAGGAACAACAGATGTGGCAGTTATTTCTCTTGACGGCATAGTGTATAGCAAGGTTGTGAAAGTAGGTGGCGATAAGATGGACGAAACTATTCTTGCCTATATAAAACGTAAATACAATATGATGATAGGTGAAAGAACAGCAGAACAGATAAAGATAGAAATTGGCTCTGCCTATCCAACAGAGAACGGAAATTCAGAGATGGAGATCAAAGGCAGAGACATGGTCTCTGGTATCCCCAAGACAATCACTATAAAAGAAAACGAGATTAGAGAGGCCTTGCAGGAACCAGTAAATGTTATTCTTGAAACCATCAAAACAACCCTTGAGAATACCCCTCCTGAGTTAGCAGCAGACATAGTTGACAAGGGTATTGTACTTGCAGGCGGGGGAGCACTTCTTAAAGGATTGGATCTGTTAATAAAAGAAGAGACCCAGCTTCCTGTAATAGTTGCTGATGACCCACTCACTGCTGTGGTAAGAGGTGTTGGCAAAATGCTTGATGAGATAGACCTCTTACAAAGAGTGGCAATTAATTAAAAAGGCTTGGCTTATACAATTTAAGGAATCAGGGCTCTGAGGGGTTTAAATAAAAATACAATTAAGTTTTCTCAGTCCCTGTATCCCTGATCAAAAATAAAGATGCTTAATAGAAGAATTTTGCTTACTATCATACTTTTGCTTTCTACCCTGTCTCTAATGGTATTTCAGAGCACACGAAAACCCTTCAGACCTTTACCTGCCATTCAGAATACAATCATACATATCCTGGATATATTCAATAAAACCTATGAGAATATCAAAGCTCCCTTCAGGACTTATTCTGTCATGAAAGAAGAGAACCTGAGGCTAAAAAAAGAAATCGCAGAACTGAAGCTTCAGATTCAGAAGGACGAAGAGATAAGACTGGAAAATAAAAGACTAAAAAACCTGCTTCATGTAAAAGAAAAGGGGAGTTCAGTTGTAGCTATAGCCAAGGTTGTATCCTCTGGACTGAGAAAATGGCCTGCCATAATCTTAATAAACAAAGGCAGTAAGGATGGTATAAAAAAGGATATGGCAGTAAGGACATCAGACGGCCTCGTAGGTAAAGTAACAGATGTTCTGCCGGAGTTCTCAAGGGTCCTGCTCCTGACAGACCCAAGCTTTTCTGTATCCGTAAGGATACAACCCTCAAGAATAGAAGGTATTGTATCCGGAAAGGGCAATGGGCAATGTATCTTGAAATATATTCTGAAAGAAGAAAAGTTTGAGCAGGGACAACTTCTTGTAACCTCTGGGCTTGATGGCATATTCCCTGAAGGGATTCCTGTTGGTTACTTAGATAATATTGAAGGAATGGATGAGCTTTTCGTGACCATTAATGTAAGACCTGTTATAAAAATCAACAGACTTGAAGAGGTGATGATAATAAAATGAGAAAACTGCTGAAGGATATACTCATGTGGGGTGCTATTATTCTGGGTCTCGTTGTAATACAATCATTGATTACTGTAACATCCTTCAAGTTAAATCTTACAATACTGCCAGTGTTTTATCTGGGATTCAAGAAAGGAGATCTTTCAGGGTTCTCAGCAGGGATAGGAACAGGTCTGATAGAAGATATCTTATCAGGATACATAATCGGACCTTCCATATTGTCCAAGGGACTTATCGGCCTCTTTGCCTCTTTATTGAATGAAAAATTCTTTGTCTGGACATATATAATGGGCATAGTGTCTGTATTTTTTATTACTATACTTGACGAGACTATTATATATCTCTCTTTAAGTATCTTCTCACATCAGCCTACCATGTTGAGTAACTTTATAATGGCTTCTGTGATAAAGGGTCTTATAAATTCACCCTTTGGAGGTGTTATAAAAAAGGATGAGGGATAAAAAGAAAACACTTTATTTCTTTGTATATATTACCCTTGGTGTTATGTGTGTGTTTATACTTCGGTTATGGCAGCTTCAGATACTTAAAGGAGACTATTATAGAGAAAAATCTATAAAAAACAGGGTTCGTGTAATAAGACTACCTGCACCAAGAGGAATCATTTATGACAGAAAGGGCAACGCCCTTGTCAAAAATACCCCGTACTTCATAGCATCTCTGATTCCTGAACTGTCTGAACAGGTTGATATTAAAGGACTATCTCAATTGCTTGGTCTGTCTGAAGAAGAGATACAGGATAGAATAAATAAACATGATAAACACTCTCTTGAACCGATCAGATTGAAGGAAGGAATAACCTTTCAGGAGGTCTCTCATATTGAAGCAAGGCGTTCTGATTTTCCAGGTCTTATCGTTGAAACAGACATAACACGCACCTATCCTTACAAAGAAACAGCATCTCATCTGATTGGATATCTTAGCCATCCTGTTGGAAACAGGACAAACATGGAGACCAAAGGATTCTCACAAGGAACCTTTATTGGACAATGGGGAGTAGAACATCTTTATGATGGCAAGCTTCGAGGACAACCAGGCAAAAAGTATATTGAGGTTGATGCCCTGGGCAGACAACTACGAACCCTTCAAATACTCAAGCCTGTCAAGGGAGAGGACATCAGATTGAGCATTGACCTTGATACCCAGATTGCTGCTGAGAAGGCATTCCAGAGAAGGTCAGGAGCCCTGCTGGCATTAGACCCAAACTCTGGTGATATACTGGCAATGGTGAGTCTTCCGTCATTTGACCCTAACATATTTATAAAAGGGATTACAGAAAGACAATGGAAGAGACTGTTGAGAAATCCTGGACATCCTCTTCTTAACAGGGTATTCCAGAGTCAATATCCTCCTGGCTCAGTGTTCAAGATAATAACAGCCATTGCTGCACTTCAGGAGGGAATCATTACAAAAAATTTCAAGGTCAACTGCACGGGAGAGATCCAGGTGGGTAGCTGGAGGTTCAGGTGCTGGAAAAAGGGAGGCCATGGAGTTGTAAACCTAAGAAGGGCCATTGTGGAGTCCTGTGATGTATATTTTTATGAAGTGGGAAGAATGCTTGGTATAGACAGGATTGCCAAATATGCCTATGCCTTTGGCCTGGGAAAACCGACAGGAATCAAGCTCGTATCTGAGAAAAAGGGGTTAATTCCAACTACACAATGGAAGCTCGAAAAAAAGGGACGTCCCTGGTACCTTGGTGAAACATTTAATGCCTCTATTGGTCAGGGTTATGTCACTGTAACACCAGCACAGGCTGCAGTATTAATCTCTGCCCTTGCCAATGGTGGCAAGGTGTTCAGACCCAAGCTTACCCTCTCTGAAGCTCCGGAAATCATGTCGCGTCTGCCTTTAAAAAAAGAGAGCATCAGGTTCATGAATAATGCCCTGCTGGGTGTAGTACAAGATCCCAAGGGTACCGGATGGAGGGCACGATCAGATATGGTAAGGATCGCGGGGAAGACAGGCACTGCTCAGGTAATCAGCATCTCTGATGACGTGGGGACCGCCCGTAAATACCCAAAAGACCATGCATGGTTTGTGGCCTTTGCACCGGTTGAAAAACCCTCCATTGCACTGTCAGTGTTTGTTGAACATGGAGGTCATGGAGGTGAATCCGCCGCACCTATAGCCCGCACAGTAATAGAGACCTATTTGAGAGGTAATACAAATGAAGATAAAGGAACTGAAGTCATTAATTGAGATCAAACATATTGACTGGCTGACATTTTCTGCACCTATTGTATTAACTGTAATGGGCATTCTAACAATATACAGTGCCACAAGGCCTGTGTTTGACACATCACACCCTTCATTTTATCTGAGGCAGACAATCTGGCTTGTGGCAGGTGTGTGTGCAATGATCATAACATCTTTATTCGACTACAGAAGGCTCCTAAAATACTCCTATCCTATCTATGTTGCAGGAATCATCCTTTTGATTGTTACCATTATATTTGGCCACAAGGGAATGGGTGCGCAGAGGTGGCTACGTATCGGACCTCTCAGCTTTCAGCCATCGGAATTATTCAAAATCATACTTATCATTACACTGTCAAAATACCTGAGCACCATAAGAACCCCTATCAGTTACTGGCAGACCCTCTTTTCTTTTACTGTATTCGCTGTGATACCCTTTGTAATCCTGTACAGTCAGCCCGACCTTGGTACAGCACTTATGCTTTTAATAATAATGGTGGTCATGCTTATCTGTAAAGGCATTGAAAAAAAACTCATTCTGTACACTACTATCCTGCTACTTATTGTTCTTCCTCTTACAGGCAAACTCATCTGGAATGGTCTGAAGGACTATCAGAAAAACCGACTCGTTGCCTTTATTGACCCTGGTGTTGACCCCACAGGCATAGGCTACCAGATTGAGCAGTCCAAGGTTACCATAGGCTCTGGTAAAACCCTCGGAAAAGGTTATCTCAAAGGAACCCAGGGGCCTCTGAGATTTTTGCCTGAAAAACATACTGATTTTATTTTCGCTGTTTTTGCTGAAGAATGGGGATTTGTGGGGTCCTTCTTTCTGTTGTCTATTTATATTTTGTTGATTATAAGGGGTTTTGAGACTGCTTATTATAGTAAAGATATCTTCGGCACATTACTTGCAATTGGTATCAGTGTAATGTTTCTTCTGTATGTATCAATCAACATAGGCATGACCATGGGACTTATGCCGGTTGTTGGAGTTCCACTGCCTTTCTTCAGTTACGGAGGAACAGCACTTCTTAGTAATTTTATAGCTGTAGGATTGCTTATCAGTATTAGAAAACACAGATTCAGTTTGTTTTATTAACGCTACCACAACGGCATATCTATCCGATATAAAATAATAACAAGGCAGGGCACCTCATAAAAATAATGCAATCCACAGGATTATTCTCTGTTCGTACCTTTATTGAAATACAGACTAAAATCAAATCAGGTTTCAATTGATAAGGGGTTCCCAGAAAAATCGTAGATTTTTCTGGGCTGAGAGGTGGTGAAGAATACCCATGTAGCAATACCGACTAGTAACATACATCAGCATACTAATGTATCATCTGAAGGCTGAAAAGCTGTGTTTTTTATTATTTAAATCCTATTGCATCAATGCCCTGATGAACCACCTCTGGGCTTAGTTTCATAATGAAAGTTCTTTTTTTCAAAGGTGTGGTGCTTATCTTTCTTCGGTGCCCTGCCTCTCTTTTTTCTTTACAAAATATTTTTGGACAGCAATGCTACCGCAACGGTTCAATTAATTCCATAAAATCCGTTATAATACATCATGGAACAGGAAAGGCTTGAAGAGGCTCTTGAACTCCTCTGGGTTTTGAAGGAAGAGGAAAAGGACTCACTTGGGAGGTTTCACGCCTGCTCAGATGACGACGAAATCGCCTCCATAATCAAGGAACTCCAGCGCAAGAATCTTATAACAGTGGATGGTGATAATGTGGACTTTACAGAGGAAGGCAAAAAGATTGCCAGAGGTATAGTAAGGCGTCATCGTCTTGCAGAAAGGCTCTTTGCTGATATATTTGAGATGAAAGAGGATGTAATACATGAGGATGCCTGCAGGATGGAACATATCCTTAGCGAGGAACTTACTGACAGTGTCTGTACATTTCTGGGACATCCTCCAACCTGTCCTCATGGAAAACCCATTCCCAGGGGAGAATGTTGCAAGCGATACAGGGTTGAAGTAAAACCCCTTGTACGGGCATTAACTGACTTTGAGGTAGGTCAGACAGGCAGAATAGTATATATAGTACCATCTGACCCTTCGCGATTAAACAGACTTAACTCAATAGGTATTAATGCAGGCACTGAAATAAAGCTCCTTCAGAAGTGGCCATCTGTGGTAGTACAGGTAGATGAAACTACTGTAGCCCTTGATCCTGATATTGCGAGGGAAATATATGTAAAGAAGGCTTCTTTAAAGGTAGCAGAATTTTGACAGTGGTTCCCTCTTTTTGTTTGCTTCTTATCTCCATTCTTCCACCATGTTCTTCTACAATTCTGTAACTTATTGGGAGGCCAAGACCTGTACCTTTTTCTTTTTTCGTGGTAAAAAAGGGTTCAAATACACGGGGTAAGATTTCATCTGGTATCCCCACACCTGTGTCGGAAACCTCAATACATATATATCGATTTTTTAAAAATGTATGAATGCTCAGGGTACCACCATCTGGCATCGCCTGAATAGCATTGTTAATGACGTTCAGCAGAACCTGTTTAATCTGATTTACATCAGCCATCACCTCTGGAATTTTGCCATAGTTCTTTTCCAGTTTTATTTTTGAACCCTTTAAATTAGGTGCAATGAATTTAATAACCTCTTCAATGGTCTCATTTATATCAATTTTTTCCAGATTAAGGGGTTTTTTCCTGGAAAACTCCAGCAACTGTCTTACAATATCTCTTGCCCTTATGGACTCTGACTCAATAATATCAAGATCCCTCATAATGGACTCCATGTCTGTTTCCTCTTTCATGAGCTCGGCGTAGCCCAGTATAGTGGTAAGGGGATTATTTATCTCATGCGCTATGTTAGCTGAGAGTTCTCCTATAGCTGCAAGCTTTGCTGCCTGAACGAGCTGCTCCTGTGTTTCCTGGAGCTTTTTCATCTGATCTTTAAGACTATTGTAGAGATCTGCATTCTCCATTGCCACAGCAAAGTTACTGGAGATAATGGTTATCAGTCGGATATCATCATCAGAGATTTCCGTCTCGCTGTTTATTATCATCAAACAACCAAGTAGTCGTTCCCGCTCTCTAATCCATATGATATAAACGGTATCTATATCATTCCTTGAAGTAAACAACTCACTTAAAAAAGGATCTCCTTTTACAAGTCTTGATATCCTTTTGTCACTCTGCTCATAAAGAGTCTCGATAGTCTTGATATCACACTGAACAGGGCAGGAGTACAGACCTGATTCAGCATTATACTGCAAGCACTCTATTCTTTTCTGGTTCAATATAGTAAGCACTATCTCTTTTGTATCAATAAAGTCTGAAACACCTTTTAAATATTCCTTAATAATATCCTCTTTTGATGTGACAAGATGCAGTGATAATGTAAACCTGTGCAACCCCTTCAGACGATTCATATACTTAACCGTGCTGTCATGCCATTTCTTAAGGGATTGGCTCATCTCATTAAATGTATTTGCAAGTTCACCAATCTCGGTGGAATCATGTAGTTCTACCTTTAGCCCCATTTTACCACCAGCCAACTCTCTGGCAGCACTCGTAAGAATCTGAATAGGAGTAACAATATCCCTTGTGAGACGAATTGCAACTATAAATCCTACCACCATGGTCATCAAAAGAGAAGAGATGAGAATAAAAGTAATGGTCTTTACCTGTTCCAGCGCCTTTTCTGTTTTTCCTTGAAGTATCTTGTTGGCAATAAAGGTCATCTCACTTACATCCTCTATAATGTACTCGCCAATATCTACTGCAACCTCCTTCAGTCTTTCCAGGCGCTCTGGATTGGCAGTTGTTGTAATAAAGGCACTGAGGGCGTCCTTGTACTTTTCTACTGATACTTCAATATTCTTCAGTTTTTTATAAATCTCAGGACGATGATGACAGCCTGTACAACCCTTTGCTGCCCTGTCCAGAGACATAACATTCTTCACTATCACATCGAGCTCCGGGCCAAAAGTGGTACCAATTGCAAGGAGATTATTCTGAACAGTCTTTATATTGACAAGTAAATCCTGTCTGATAATCTCTACCCTGTGAAGATTTATAAGTGTCTTGAGGTTATTTGTAACTCTGGAAAGAGAATATATTGCAATTGCCCCTCCGATACTGAATAACAAAAAGATGACAGTGAGATATCTAACAATCCTTTTATACATAAACTATTCGGTCCTGTAATAGTACTCATCTATATCATATCCTGCTGACTGAAGCATCATAAACACTGGTTTGAAATCCTCTTCCTTTGCCTCTGAAAACCTCTGAAGTCCCATCTTTTTCAATATCTTCAGCCCCTCTTCATCTTTGTTCATATTCAGCAGTGTTTCTTTCAGGATCTTAATTATGTGTTCTGGGAGGTCATCCTTAACACACAGGGTGCTTTCTGGCATTGCAGATGAGGTTGCTATAACCTTCAATTC
>JALUSH010000247.1 GCA_027016675.1 Thermodesulfovibrio sp. | reverse complement strand
TTATCCCTACATAGTTGATGATGTGGGCGAGGGACTTCAGGCAAAACGGCGGGGTATGGCAGTTGTTGTTGACCATATGACACCACCCTTTGATAAGGCTGGGCTTAATCCTGAGATGAAAAGACTAAAGGAGTTGATTAACAGATACAGAGAGTCTGATAAGATGGGTTCTGGTAGCCGTGATCTATTGCTTGATGACATAAACAATCTTGCTGAAAGAATGGGTTTGCTTTCTGATCTATCAATCAAAAAGATTCGTTCTTCTGAAGATATTATATCACTTGAAGATTATATAGATGAGACAGAAGAATCTATAACACCCTTTGGTCTACATACCTTCGGAGGACTGCCTGATGAAGAATTGATAAAAAGCACTGCCGTGGCCATTGCTCAGTTTGGAGGTGTTGTAGCAAAGAAGGATGTCAGTAAGTTTGTATCTCTAATCAAAGAGTCTGCCAGAAGTGAGATGGATGGATTGCTCGATGCTCTCTCGGGTAAATATATCCCTGCAGGACCTGGCAATGACCCTGTAAGGGCTCCGGAGTCTCTTCCAACAGGGAGAAACTTCTATGCCTTTGACCCTTCAAAGATTCCCTCAAGACAGGCATATAAAATGGGAAAGAAGATGGCCAATCAGTTACTTCAACAATACAGAAAAAAACATGGAAGACTCCCTGAAAAACTCTCCTTCAACCTGTGGGCTGTTGAAACTATCAGACATGGTGGGGTGATGGAATCTCAGATATTGTATTTGCTGGGAGTAAAGCCTGTGTATGACCCCAGAGACAGGGTGATTGGGCTTGAGCCAATTGCAAGAGATATTCTTGGTAGACCGAGAATAGATGTTGTAATGGTGCCCTCTGGGCTGTACAGGGATGTATTTCCTAACCTTATTGCTTTGCTTGACAGGGCAGTAACAATTGCCAGAGAGCAGAACGAACAGGATAACATTGTGAGGGAAAACTTTAAAAATCTAAAGGATGCACTGAAAAGCAATGGTGTTGATGATGATCTGGCAGAGAGACTCGCCACCGTGAGGATTTTTACTGAGCCTCCAGGAGTCTATGGCACAGGCATAAGTGAGGTGATATCCAAGTCTGATACATGGCAGAAGGACTCAAAGGTGGCTGGTGTGTTCTTCATGCGAGTGGGACATCTTTTCGGACAAGGCTTATGGGGAGATGGTGCTGAGATTAAGGGAGTAAATCTCCTGAAGAAGAACCTCTCTGGTACTGATATGGTGGTGCATAGTGTTTCAGGCAACCTCTATGCAACCCTTGACAACGACGACATGTTTCAATACCTTGGAGGGCTTGCTCTTGCAGTGAGAAATATTGATAAAAGAGAGCCTGATGTCTACATAACAAACCTTATAGACCCAAAAGACCCAAAGCAGGAGACCCTGCAGCGGTTTATGGGAAGGGAAACAAGGGCGAGGTATCTAAATCCAAGATGGATTAAAGAAATGCTTAAAGAGGGCTATGCGGGTGCAAGGTTTGTAAGTAAAGTCATAGAGTATCTCTGGGGATGGCAGGTTACTGCACCTGAGGTAGTTACAACTGAGAGATGGCAGCAGTTCTATGAGACATATGTTCTTGACAAATACAATCTTCATATTAAACAGCAAATGGCAGAGGCAGGAAATCTCTATGCATACCAGAGCATGCTGGCCAGGATGATAGAAGTCATAAGAAAAGGCTACTGGAAGACATCGAGGCAGGTGCTTGAAAATCTTGTTAAAGAATATGCTGAAACAGTGGAAAAGACCGGGCTTACCTGTTGTGACCACACCTGCAACAATCCGTTGCTTGCCAGATTTATAAATAATGTGCTTGTTTCTGTGCCTTCATTGAATAATAAGGCAGTGTTACTTAAAAAGGCACTTAAAAAGATGACGGGTAAACCCTCAGCAGGTGGAACATCAGGAAATAATAAGCAACAGAAGAAACGAACAGATCGGAATAGTCCTGGCAACAAATTTAAAAAAGTCCAAGGCTATGAGATGGAAGAGTTAAATAAACAGGAGGGGTTCAGTTCTGCCCCTATACCCTATCTGTTTATTATAGGGTTTATCCTTTTTGTTCTTATTGTAGGGTTAGGTTATAAAAGAAAAAAGTGAAACTCCCCCGACAGGAGTCGGGGGCTTCTTGTTATCCAAGCTCTAAACCTAATTGACCCTTATCATCTTTCTCCTGATGTTCTACATATTGCAAAATAGCCCTTTCATTTAGCCCAACC
>JALUSH010000246.1 GCA_027016675.1 Thermodesulfovibrio sp. | reverse complement strand
CTTAACCACTGTCCATGGACAGAGCAACACCGTATCCAGTATATCCAGGAGTGTGATAGACAGGAATGAAAACTACTATATCAAAGAGGGCTCCTATGGAAATATAAAACTTCGCGTATATCTACTTGAAGAAGACCCCGAGCTTGCAGATCGCTATCTCTCCTATACAAAGAAATACCTGAAGCTTTATGAGCCATTGCTTGGGAGTTTTCCCTATGACAGTTTCTCCATTGTAGAAAGCAGACAGGAGGAGGGAATCTCTATACCAGGATATGCAGAATTTGGCTCAAGGGTCTTAAGACTCCCTTTCATAGTAAAGACCTCTCTGGGACATGAGATAGTCCATCAATGGTTTGGTGCCTATGTTGATGTGGATTATGAAAAAGGCAACTGGGCAGAGGGTTTGACCACATATCTTTCAGACTACCTTTATGAAGAGCGGCAAGGGAAAGGGGTTGATTACAGGAAAAAAATACTAATTGATTACAGGAATTATGTGACACCTGAAGATGAGATAACGCTCAGAAACTTCAGATCCCGTTCGGATTTCTCCTCTCGCACCATTGGTTACGGTAAATCAGCAATGGTATTCCATATGCTGAGGAAAATGCTGGGAGATGAGACCTTTTTCCAGTCTCTCAGGCGTTTTATAAAAGACAATGCAAACAGAAAGACATCATGGGATGATCTTGAGAAGGCCTTTGAGGATACCTCAGGCAAACAGCTTTATGAGTTCTTCAAACAGTGGATTGACAGAAAAGGCGTACCTGATCTTGAGATTGCTGATGCCCATGTAACATTCAGAAAGGGCAAATATCTTTTGAGCTTAACCATCTCACAGAAGGGAGATATATATAATCTCTCATTGCCTATGAAGGTGATTTCCAGCACTGGTAATGAAAATACCTATATTAATCTTACAGATAAGAGTACAGTTTATGAAAAAGCCTTCTCAGAAAGACCTTTAAGGATAATTCTTGACCCGAACTATGATATTATGCGAAGACTTTCTGAAGATGAAACACCTCCTGTTGTATCAGCCTTTACTGGAAAGAAAGACTCCTTCATTGTTGTCCCTGACAAATACAGCGATATAATAGAGGAGATAAAAAAGACCTTTCCTGAAAGAAAGAACAATATAAACAGTGAAAGTGATTTCCATTTTAGCAATGTCAAGGACCATTCCGTACTTATTATTTCAAAAGATTCACCGGTCTTCAAGAGGATCTTTGCTGATACACCTGTGTATGATGGAGATGTGCTTGTCAAGGTCTACAGTAATCCCCTTAATAGTAATTTTGTTATTGTCCTTGTTGATGGCTCAGACAAAGAACTGATATTGAATGTATTGAGAAAACTCAAACATTATGGCAATTACTCACAGCTTGTCTTCAAAGGAGGTAGAAACATCTTAAAGGAGACAGTAAAAACACAGAATGGTATGGTTATTGATCTTTCCTTCAGTATTGATGCCGTTGATGTCAAGAAACAGCCTGATTTTGGGGAGATAATAAACAGCATAAGAGACAAACAGGTTGTATATGTGGGAGAGACTCACACATCCTATTCTCACCATCTTGTACAGTTTGAGATAATAAAGCGGCTGTTTCAGGAAAACAAAAAGCTCATTATAGGGATGGAGATGTTTCAGAGGCCCTTTCAGGAGTTTCTTGATCAGTATATCGAAGGACGGATTGACGAAGAGACATTCCTGAAAAAGACAGAGTACTTCAAGAGGTGGTCCTTCAATTATAACCTTTATAGAGACATACTTCAATTTGCAAGGGACAGGAAAATCCCGGTGATTGCCCTGAACATCAAAAAAGAGATTATTGACAAGGTCTCAAAAAATGGTCTTGACGCCCTTACAGATGAGGAACTCAAGCTCATACCCGAGGATATAGATATGACCAATCAGGATTATCGTGATTTTCTAAAAGAGATATTCATGGGACACAGAAATTCCGGAAAAAGAGACTTTGACAACTTCTACCTTTCACAACTGCTGTGGGATGAAACAATGGCCCATAGTATTGTCAGGGCATTAAAGGAATATCCTGACCACCAGATGGTGGTTATCATAGGAAACGGGCACATACAGAACTCATGGGGGGTACCTTCAAGGGTAAAAAGACTTATGGAGGTTACCTCCACTGTAATACTCAATTCACCTGATGAGGATATAAAAAGAGGGCTTGCAGATTATGTCCTGTTTCCTGAGTTTGTACCTGCGCCTGAA
>JALUSH010000245.1:6086-7314 GCA_027016675.1 Thermodesulfovibrio sp. | reverse complement strand
GGTATATGGGTAGATGAGTGGATGAGTGGATGGGTAGATGGGTGGATGGGTTAGCAGTGAGCAGTAAGCAGTAAGCAGTGAGCGGTGAGCAGTCAGTAGAGGCCTCCGAAAAATCGCAGATTTTTTGGAGCATAAAGAGGTGGTTCATCATGGCATTGATACACCCCCACCTTCATCCTCCCCTTCAAGGGGGAGGTATGGAGGGGGTCATTTAAGACTTAAGTGGATAGATAAAGGTCTTGATATATGTTACTGTCGGTATTGCTACATGGCCTATACAGAGATCAGAGGTGGGATTACAAACTTTGGAGTTTCTGACTTCCGATTTCCGACATCTGATTTCCGTATAGGTGCCCTGCCTTATCAGTATGTTATTCAGGACAGATAGGAAGTTCCTTCAGGGTGGTCCCTTTCAATACCTTCTCAAATATTTCTCTTTCATCCCTGAGGCCTGTTATATCAACCCATTGAATATCCGGTTCCTTCCTGAACCATGTAAACTGTCTTTTTGCATACCGCTTGGTGGCCCGCTTAACAAGATGCACCGTCTCATCAAGTGACTGTTCACCCCTGAGATAGGCTATGACCTCCTTATAACCGATTGCCTGCAGAGGGGTTTCCGATGGGTTTTTATCAAGCAACTCCTTTACCTCTTCTACAAGACCCTGTCTAAACATCTCATCAACACGCTCTTCGATCATTCTGTATAGCTCTCTTCTCTGACGGGTAAGACCTATCTTCATAAAATCATAGGGGAGCGGTTTTGTAAATTCCCTTTCCAGTACAGACATGGGACTACCTGTCTTAAGTATGACCTCAAGGGCACGGATTATCCTTCTAAGATCTCCTGATTCGATCCTTGATGCCTTGTCAGGGTCAAGTTCCTGAAGTTTTTCATAAAGGATTCCTGGAGAGGATTCCTCTAATTCTTTTAAATATACCCTTAACCCAGGGTCTGAAGGAGGAGCCTCGAATATTCCCCTTGTCATGGCCCTGATGTAAAGCCCTGTACCACCCACCACAAGGGGTATTTTCCCTTTACTATGTAATGACTTAATTATTGGAATTACATCATCAATATATCTTCCTGCGCTGTATCTTTCAGAAGGCTCAACAATATCAATCATGTGGTGCATCACCCTTATACGTTCATCATGTGATGGTTTGGCTGTACCAATATCCATACCCCTGTAGATCTGCATGGAGTCAGCACTGATAATCTCCGTGT
>JALUSH010000245.1:0-6076 GCA_027016675.1 Thermodesulfovibrio sp. | reverse complement strand
TTCCAACACAGGTTGGACCTGTAAGTATGAGGATTCTATTTTCACCTTTTTTCATCATCCTTTCACCCTTAGTCTAAAATATAATATTTGTCATCTATATATTAACTTTTTTTATATCTTTTTCTTGCAATATGTCATTGTAATCTAATAAAATAAACAGACTAAGCTCAGGTAAAGTATCTTCTTTTAAAAATAATCTGCTAAAAGTGTATATTTAAGGAGGAAAATATGGCCGAAACAGTTGAGATCAGATGGCATGGCCGTGGAGGGCAGGGCACTGTTACAGCTGCCAAGGTTCTGGCTGATGCGTGCTTAAGTGGAGGCAAGTATGTGCAGGCATTCCCTGAATACGGCCCCGAACGTGCAGGTGCCCCTCTTCGGGCATATAACCGTATTAGCTCAAAACCTCTGAGGATGCACTGTCCTGTTACACATCCAAATATTGTAGCAGTGGTTGATGCCACGCTGCTTGACAGTATCGATGTGGCAGAAGGTGCACCTGATGATGCTATTTTCGTTGTAAATACAGCAAAAGAGCCTTCTGAAATAAGGAAAAAGATGGGGCTGAAGGATACACAGAAGGTATTCACTGTGGATGCTTCAAAGATTGCCCTTGAGACCATAGGAAGGCCACTTCCCAACTCCTGTATGCTTGGTGCACTTGCAAAGGCATCAGGACTTGTACCACTTGATGTTCTCTTAGCAGACGTCAAGGCAAGTTTTGGAAGTAAATTTTCTGAAAAGATTATAACAGCAAACCTTGAGGCAACAAGAAGAGGATATGAGGAGGTAAAGGAAGGATGAAAGGCTGGAAAGAACTTGAAATAGGTGCCATAACAGAGGCAGGCAGTGCCGATAGTTATAACACAGGCTCGTGGCGTGCCTTCAGACCAAGATGGATTGAGGAAAATTGTATACAGTGTCTTTTCTGCTGGATATACTGTCCTGACTCAGCAATAACCGTTAATGATGGGAAGCGTGGAGAGTTTGATTATAACCACTGTAAGGGCTGTGGAATCTGCGCTATGGAATGTCCTGGCAAAAAAGGTAAAAAGGCAATAGTAATGGAAGAGGAGGGCAAGTAATGGGAAAGAGACTGGCTGTTACAGGTAATCAGGCCATTGCAGAGGCCATGAGACAGATAAATCCAGATGTCTGTGCTGCCTATCCCATCACACCATCCACTGAGGTGATGCAGAGGTTTGCCTCTTTTGTAGCAAATGGCAAGGTGGATACAGAACTGGTCACTGTGGAGAGTGAACACAGTGCCATGAGCGCATGTATTGGAGCGTCAGCTGCAGGCGGCCGTGTTATGACTGCCACGAGTTCACAGGGGCTTGCCCTTATGTGGGAGATGCTCCACATTGCATCAGGAATGAGGCTTCCTGTGGTAATGACACTTGTAAACAGGGCACTTTCAGCACCCATCAATATCCACGGTGATCATTCAGACGGGATGGGTGCAAGGGACTGTGGATGGATACAGCTCTGGTCTGAGAATGCCCAGGAGGCATACGACAATCTCATACAGGCTATCCGTATAGCCGAGCATGATGATGTGAGGCTGCCTGCTATGGTCTGTCTGGATGGATTTATTATCAGCCACTCCATCGAGAGCATGGAGTTCTTGTCTGATGATCTGGTAAAGGAGTTTATTGGTGAGTTCAAGGCAAAAAACCCTCTCCTTGACGTGAACAATCCTGTTACCTATGGTCCACTTGTACTGCCCGACTATTTTATGGAGTTCAAGCGGCAGCAACATGAGGCCATGCTTAATGCAAAGGATGTGGTGCTTCAGGTAGCTAAGGAGTTTGAGAAGGTCTCAGGCCGTAGCTATGGTCTCTTTGAGGAATACAGACTTGATGATGCAGAGATTGCCATTGTGGTGCTCAACTCTGCCGCTGGTACCTTCAAGGATGTGGTTGATGAATATCGAGACAGGGGTATAAAGGTTGGGCTTTTAAAACCAAGGCTTTTCAGGCCTTTCCCGTATAAAGAGGTGGCAGAGGCACTATCAGGTGCAAAGGTAATAGGTGTGCTTGACAGGGCTGACTCCTTTGGTGGTTTTGGCCCCATGTACATGGAGATTGCCTCAGCCATGATGAGTAATGGGACAAATCCTGTTATGATTGACAGGGTATATGGTCTTGGTGGAAGGGACTTCATGCCAGAGCATGCTGCCCAGTTGATTGATGAGTTGAAAGAGATCCTTGACACAGGAAAGGTAACACTATACAAGGACTATCTTGGTGTCAGGGAGTAATTAGTGGTGAGGTTCGAGTTAACCGAAAGGGAAACACAACTAAATCAATTAACGCAATAAACGCAAATAACGCAATTAACACTTTTTGAAAGGAGTTGGAGAATGAGCACAACGCCATTGAGATTAAAGGAGCTTTCAAAGAAGGAGGATCTGCTTACAGGGGGTCACAGGCTCTGCTCGGGCTGTGGTGCACCAATTGCCATAAGACAGATATTACTTGCAGCAGAAATGCCCATTGTTGCAGCAAACGCTACAGGCTGTCTCGAGGTATCCACCACTATCTATCCTTACTCAGCCTGGAAGATACCCTGGATCCATACAGCCTTTGAAAATGCTGCTGCCACCATATCAGGTGTGGAGGCCATGTACAAGGCTTTGAAGAAAAAGGGCAAGATAACAGAAAGAATCAAGTTCATTGCCTTTGGTGGTGATGGTGGAACCTATGATATTGGATTTCAGAGCCTTTCAGGTGCTATGGAGCGTGGACACGACATAGTCTATATCTGCTATGACAATGGAGCATACATGAACACCGGTATTCAGCGTTCAAGTGCCACTCCTCTTGGTGCAAATACCACTACAAGCCCTGCCGGCTCCGTGATTCCTGGCAAGATGCAACCAAGAAAGAACCTTACAAAGATAATGGTGGCCCATGGAATACCCTATGTGGCACAGACCACCCCAGCCCACTGGCGGGATCTGATGACCAAGGTACGCAAAGCCCTTGAGGTTGACGGGCCTGCCTTTATCAATATCCTTGCCTCCTGTAACCGCGGATGGAGAACCCCAACTGACAGAGCAATACAGGACAGTAAACTTGCTGTTGATACCTGTTTCTGGCCCTTATATGAATATGAGAATGGCAGACTTACCATAAACTACAAGCCCAAGGAGAAAAAGCCTGTGGTGGAGTTCTTAAAGACACAGGGCAGGTTTAAACACCTCTTTTCACCTGAGAATGAGCATATCCTTGAACGGGCTCAGGAAATTGTTGACAGGGAATGGGAGGCACTTTTAAGAGAAGAGGCCATGTGGAAAGCCGAGGAAGAGAAAAAGGAACAATAATCCCAAGGAGGAACTGCAGTTGAGCAGTAATGAGAAAAGCGATTAAAATAATGGAGGGATAAAGGGGTTTTCCTATGTCTGAACTTGTAATGTATGAGGAAGAATTTAGACGTATTGATGAAGAACTAAAGAGACTGTACCAGCTGGCTAATGCAAAACTCGTTTTCCTTGTCGACAAGAATGGCCAACTTATATCTTCAGCAGGTGATACACACGATATAGATACAACAGCCCTTGCCTCACTAACTGCTGGGAATATTGCAGCCACAGGTGGTATTGCCAAGCTCCTTGGCCAGAAGGAGTTCTCCATACTATTCCATGAAGGTGAAAAGGACAACATCCATATCTCGCTTGTGGCAAACAAGGTAATCCTGGTTGTTGTCTTCGACCAGAGAACTTCCCTTGGTCTGGTAAGGCTGAGAGTAAAGAAATCAACCCAGTCACTGGAGCGTATATTCGAGGAGCTTGACAAGAAATCAAGCATAGAGGAACGGGATAAGGGACTTACATCACCTTTTTCAGAAATAACTGATGAGGACATCGACAGATTGTTTGGTTAGGCAGAGAAAGTGTCATTCATAAACTATTCAACAAGAGAGATCAATTGTAAAATAGTCTATTACGGTCCGGGGCTTTGTGGAAAGACCACAAATCTCCAATTTATTTATAAAAAAACGGCACCTGAACAAAAGGGTAAGCTCATATCCCTTGCCACTGAGTCTGAAAGAACACTCTTTTTTGACTTCCTTCCCCTTGCACTTGGAGATATCAAAGGATTCAGGGTCAGATTCCACCTCTATACAGTACCAGGCCAGGTCTTTTATGCTGCAAGCAGAAAACTGATTCTGAAAGGCGTTGACGGTGTTGTATTTGTTGCTGACTCACAGATTGAAAGGATGGATGCAAATATAGAAAGCCTTGAGGATCTCAGGATCAATCTTGCTGAATATGGATATGAGCTTGACAGGCTTCCCTTTGTGATCCAGTACAACAAACGCGATCTCCCCAATATCGTCCCTGTTGGTGAACTACAAAAGATACTGAACCCGGACAATGTGCCTTCTTACGAGGCAATAGCTTCACAGGGGATGGGAGTGTTTGAGACACTCAAGGATGTGGGTAAACAGGTGCTGAAGGAACTCAAGAAGAACTACTGAACAATCTTTACTGCATCAACTACCTCACCCTTTTCATTGAATCTGCAGCCCCTCAGAAAGGGGTCGTGATAGAAGACAAACCAGGCATTTCTGCTGATACCCTCTTTCTCGAATCTCTCCTTCAGTTCAATCACATCAAGGGGATGGTTATCATAGGCCATCACCCAGAGGGGATTGAAGTGGATGTGGGTGGGAAGCAGGTCTCCAAGATGAAGGGCGGTCTCACCCTGGCTTTTAATCTGTACGATCTGGTGTCCCCTGTTGTGTCCGCCTGTGTGGATCAGTTTTATGCCTGGCAGTATTTCCTTTTCACCATCAATGAGTTCAAGGTTTCCGCTTTCTTCTATCCCTTCAAAGTTGATGGACCAGAAGGTGTGGACAGACCTCTTATTCGGGTTTTTGACATCCTCCCATTCCTTTGTCTGAATCAGATATTTAGCCTCAGGGAATGTGAGCCTCAGCCCATCCGGGGTCTTCATGACAAGGCCACCAGCGTGGTCAAAGTCGCAGTGGGTGAGCACCACATAGTCTATATCAGATGGTTCAAGGCCAAGGCTATGGAGATCTTCAAGCAGGTGCCAGCCTGCCTTCACATTGAATATCCTCTGCTGCTTCTCTGTCAGTTTGTTGCCAAGACCTGTCTCGATCAACAGGCTGGCATCAGGAGTTCTTATGAGTATGGGGTCTGCAAGGAGGGTGATATTATTGCCAGTTGACGGAGGGTACCGCTTTTCCCAGAGCACCTTTGGCACAACACCGAACATGGCACCACCGTCAAGCTCAAAGGTGCCGCCTCTCAGCCAGGTGAGTTCAATGTTACCTATACAGAGTCTTTCCATGAAAATTACAACCTCTCCTTTCCTGGTAAAGTGTCAAAAGGATAGGCACCTGCCCTTATGAACCCGTATTTTGCAAAGTATATCCCCGTAAGCTCAAGTATTAGTGCTGTATAAAGTGTAGCAGTTACAACTGCAGTATGTCCACCGTAGAAAATAAACAGCGAAAGAAGTAAAAGTGGAATTACAAGCCCACCGATCAGGGCTCCGTATAAAAAGAGCCTTCCGTCCCCCCTGTAGATTCCAAGCAGATACATAACCGATGCCCGCTCTGCCTCACCGTGAAGTGATTTTATTATTAATGCAGAAAGAACTATCAATAGCACTGCAATAACAAGCAGGTAGTTGATCTTCAACAGGCCTGCACTGACGGAAGGATCAATCCGAAATAGGCTGCTCATAAGTAGCTGTACCGCCGTGCCACCCAGAACTCCCTGTAAAAAGAAAAGTACAGGTTCCACAGCAGAATGCCAGAAGGGTATGGCCTTGACAAAGGAGAGCATAAACCCGGGATAGGCAAGAAAGAGCAGACTGCTTATAAAGCTTATCCATTTTATAACAGTCATATATTGATCAGAATCAGCCGCTGTGCCCATAGACCTCAATACAACATAACCTGTTGATGAGATGGTAAATATTATATTGAAAAAAAGTCCACGGCTTATCCAGGAATGACGAAGGTTAAGCAGTCCTCGCCAGAACCGCTCCATTCTACCAAGATACATTAGGTGAGTAAGACCATACCCTGCTATATT
>JALUSH010000244.1 GCA_027016675.1 Thermodesulfovibrio sp. | reverse complement strand
ATGCCGTTATGCTTGGCCTTGACTACAAGATGGGCGCAACCAAGCTCACCCTTGAGGGCGGTATCGGCTCTGGTGATGATGATGCTACTGACGATGACTTTGACGCCTTCATCACCTCCCTGGGTGCACATCTAAATGCACCACTTTACACCTTTATATATGATTATAGTGCAACAGGTGCATCTGGTGGTAAAAATGCTGGTATCACAAATACCACCTACCTCAAACTTGCTGCCTCAACAAAGGCCACAAAGAAACTCGGCCTCAAAGGTCAGTTGGTGTGGCTAAAAGCTACTGAGGATGTAGATCTTAACGGTGGAAACAATCCTGATGATGAACTCGGTTGGGAGATTGATGGTAAGGTTACCTACAAGCTTGCAAAGAATCTCAAATACTGGGTTGAGGGCGGTTACCTCTTTGTAGGCGATGCATACAATGATGCAAATGATGAAGCAGATGATGCCTGGAGGCTCCGTCACGGAATCCAGCTCAGCTTCTAATTAAGTAAGCAATTAAGAAAAAGAAAAATAAGGGCGGGCTTTAAGAGCCCGCCCTTATTTTATTATGGGCAATATGTTAAGGCTGTGCAGGAATCAACCTATAAGCATTATGCCCATTATGATCAAAAGTATAAAAAGTCCCTTACGATATCTTTCGTCACTCAATTTTCTGTTTCCATAGATTCCAGCAATCATACCCAGAATCATGGCAGGAATGAGTAGCAGGAATGTCATGAAGATATCTGTGGTAATATTTCCGCTAACCAGATGAAACAATAGTACCATGATACTTGTGGTAAATATAAAAAAATTCATTGATGATACGACGTCGAGTTTTGACCATTCTCTATTGGCTATATACATGGCAGCAGGGGGGCCTGTTGTATTATAGGCACCACCCAATATGCCTGATAGGAGTCCAAAAAGATATGCACTCCAAGAAGGAAGTTTCCAGGGGACTCTCTTTATCTTAAGAGAATACAGGGAGTAGAATATAAGAAATATCCCAAGTATTGACTTCATCATCCGATCACTGAATTCATTAAGAAGGTAGATTCCAAGCGGAATACCTATAAGTGTACCTATGATTAATGGGGTGACCTCTTTATAATTAAATTTCAATCTGAATTTTACAACAAGGAGTCCAGTAACTGAGGGCAGGAAAAGGGCAATTAATGGTGCTACAAACTTGATGCTCAGAAACAACAATAACAGGGGCATACTGAAAAGTACAAAGGCGAATCCAAACATTCCCTGCAGAAAGGATGAAAGAAAGATCACAACACCGATTGTTAAAGTTTCCATGAGATTTAAGAGAGTTTCTTTTGTGAAGCTTTAAAAGGCAAGAATACCATTGGCATCCAAAGCCAGATCTATAAGTGTCGCGGCTCCTGTAATTATAGCCTCTGGTATTAATTCATCTGGCTGTAATCGTCTGTTACTGAAGGTCTGTGAACAAACCTGGAACTCTACACCTGCTTCGATTGCCTCCTGAAGTCTCTGCTTCAGGGTTGGTACTCCTGGTTTTTTATTCGGTTCCTTTTCCACTGCGCCTTTGATCATGATATCAATTCCATCCTGAACACAGTACAGTATGGTTCTGCAATTAGCTGTTGCTGCTATCGATGCAAACATCAGTGCCGACCTTGCCGTAGCAGGAGCATTCAGGCCTGATGTGCAAACTACAAGAAACAAAGGCTGTGTTTCTTTTGAATGCTCCTTGTTTTTTAGCTGAAAATCCAGGCTGTCCTGCATTTATATTCCTCCTTGTTTTTAAATTTAAGCAAGCCTTCTCTTGGAGAATTCATTTATTACCTTTACAGATTTTACCATTGTCTGACCAACAGGTGAGATTGACAGTGCCTGTTTACATATCTCTTCAAGTTCTTCTATGGGGGCCTTGCTTTTTACGAAAACCTTTGTTCTTATTTCATTAAATCCTGGACTGACCTTATCCACACCCATTTCATGTGCAAGAAATGCAGGCATATCAGCGTTACCTTCAAGATCTATTTCTAATCTTTCTATTTCAATATTTTTAAGGGTTGCAAGAAAGACAAATACTATGCTAAGACATGCACCGTAGGAACTGAGCAGAAGTGTCATGGGATTGGGAGCACTATTGGTACCACCAAGGGCACAGGGTTCATCACAAAGAATTTTAAAGTCTTTCACACATGTCTCTATCTTAAATCCTCCTTTCCAGGTAGATTTTGCCTTTGTAACAGTTTTACCTAAATC